>CAZVNK010000062.1:0-10550 GCA_964628115.1 uncultured Ignavibacteriaceae bacterium
GGCGTTGAATTCACGAAATACTTTTTCTTCAACGGTTTCGGCTTCGGTGTTTTCCGCCTGGGAATCGACGGTATCGAAAAACGCGATGCAAACAATGCCTATCTCGAAGATATCAGTGACAACCGCATGGCCTTTTATCTGGCGTATGGACGCACGGTATCGAATTATGACGTCGGACTAGCCGTGACCTTCGAGCATCATTCGCTCGATGAGTACAGCAATACCTCGTCACCCGGTGTGAATCTTTCGCTGAGTCGTCGTATTGCCGTTCCCTGGTCAAACCTGCCGGAAATCGCCGCCGCGTTCAACGGTCGCAATCTGCTCAAACCGAGCCTGCAGTTGGATCAGGAAAGCGTCGATTATCCGGTGGCGATCGATGCCGGTTTGTCGTTGAAATTCGTCCCCTGTGTCCGTTGGCAACAATTTGCCACGCTGTCGGTCAAAGTCACCAAGGTCGATTATCTGGATGCCGTCGCCGCCGTCGGTTTGGAATACAGTATTGAGAATATCATCCACCTACGGGGAGGATACCGTGACAATCGTCCGGCTTTCGGCGTCGGCCTGACCTATAAAATGTTTACCGTGGACTATGCCCTCGTCGACCGCGATATGGGAAGCCTGCATTTGATATCGCTTACCACCGCCTTCGGACGGACGGTCGAGGAACGCCGCCAATGGCGCCTGGATCAAAGGGAAGAGCAGTTTAACACGCTGATGAATGATCGTCTCGGTGAGCGTAACCGGATCATGGTGCGGGAGTTGACCGAGCGGGGCGAGCGTCTGCTTGACGACGGCGATCTGGTCGAGGCCGCCAACTGCTTTGATCGCGCCCTGTTCCTGGCTCACGCCAACAGCGTCGATACCACCACAATCACGCAATTCCGACAGGTTGTTCAGGAACGCCTGGCCGATGTCAATCGTAAATATCGCTATCGTCAGTACACCGACTCGGCCCGGGTCAGTATGCAGGCCGAAGACTTTCTGGTCGCACGCTATTTCGCGGGTCTGGCGCTGGCGGAAATCCCCGAAGCTCCCGATGCCGTCGGGTTGTATACGTCTGCCGACAGCGCCCTCAAGCAGATCAGTGAACGGGACGTTGTCGTGCAATCGGGGATATATGCCGCCGATTCCCTGCTCAGCTACGGCAATATCGAGAAAGCCATTACCGTATTGCAGACGCTTGGTGAATTCGCACCGGATAACGATGCGGTACAGCGCATGTTGACCAAGGCGGAGTTCGAGCACTGGCGTCGACAGGCCTCGGCCGCCTTTGATATGTACGATCTTGCGTCCGCCGACCGGGCGCTGGATTCCGCATTGGCGAGATTCCCCGAGCATCAATGGTGCCTGACCATGAAACGGCGGGTCGAAGCCGAAACAAGCAAGCCGCCCGAAGCCGCAACCGTTGCGAAAACATCGACGTCGCCGGTCAGTCCCGACGTCCTCAAGGAAGTCGCGGCCGCCTATGAGGAAGGTCGTCGTCGTTTTGAAAAGGGAGATTTGCAGAACGCAATCGCGGAATGGGAAAAAGTGGAGCGCCTTTCGCCGGATTATCAGGCGGTGCGCGAATATCTGGTCAATGCCTATAAATTCGTCGGCGTCGAACTGTACGGTCAAAACCGGCTGGCGGATGCCGTCGCGGTATGGCAAAAAGCGGCCGGTCTGCATCCCGACAACAATGAGATTAAAAGCTATATCAAACGCACTCAGAACGAAATCAAGCGATTGGAAGAGTTGTCATATGAGAACGAATAACCAGGCCGATCACCGTCGGCTGTCCTCGGACTGGCCACAGGCGAGAGATTATCGAAAATCCATTCGCCTCGAATTTTCTCTGTATATCTCAAGTATTATTCTCTGCATGATGCTGGTCAGCGGGTATGTTATTACCGATCGCTACGTGAAAACGGTGACGCAGAACATTGTCGACAAGGAAATCATTCAGGCCCGTTCGTACTCCCGTCCCGCGGGCAAACTGATTATCTCGACCGACGGTCCCGATGCCCTGTTGCTGAATAATATCTGCAAGAAAATGGCAATGGACAATCCGGACATGTACTGGGTGGGGATCGCCGGCGCCGACAGTGTCTTTCTGGCGCATACCGATATCAAACAGGTGGTGGCGTCAAACCGTTTTGAACACATAGATGACGAACCGCTGTCCGATATCCTTCTCCCCGGAGAAAAAGTCCAAATTCGAAGTGACACCATTTTTACCAGTGTCCCCATACTTGAAAATGATATCATCGTCGGTCGTCTCAAAGCCGCATCGTCGGCGAGGTGGATCGCGGAAGCGCGGCGGTCGTCCGTGACAACCGTGGCCACCATAACGCTGATCATGATTCTTTTGGGAGTGCCGACTTCCATGTTGATTTTGAATCGCAACCTGCGGCCGGTCAGGGTCATGACGGATTATCTGCAAAATATCGACTATGCCGATATTTCGCTTGAAATACCGATCAGGCTGAATAACGAATTCGGATATCTGGCGGAGACATTGAGGGTGATGGGATCAAAACTCAACACCGCACAACGTGAAATTATCGAACGCGAGCGAATCGAACGCGAATTGGAAATCGCCCATGACATCCAGAGCAGTATCCTGCCGAAAGCCTACCCGCAGTCGACATATTATGACTGCGCCGGAGCCTACCGTAGCGCGCGGGAGGTCGGTGGCGATTATTATGACTTTATCGAATTCGACAATCAACATCTCGGCATTATCATCGCCGACGTTTCGGGCAAATCCCTGCCGGGTATGCTGGTGATGTTAATGACGCGCGACATCGTTCGGCAGTTGGCGCGGCAAACCTGCGAACCCGCCGAGATTCTGACCGAGATTAACCGCCGGTTGTTGCCGGATATCAAGAAGGGAATGTTCGTTACCATGTTTTGCGGCCTGCTTCATCAGCACAGCGGTCGTTTTCGTTTTGCCTCGGCCGGTCATAATCCCGTTATTCACCTTCCCGCCGGTCAGGAACCGAAACTCATTAAAACCAAAGGATATCCGTTGGGTATGATGCCGCCCGATCAATTCGCCTCCCGGATCGAGACCGGAGAATTGGTGCTCGGTGCCGATGACTGGTTGATTCAGTACACCGATGGTGTCAATGAAGCCCAAAACGTGGAAAGAGAAGAATACGGTATGGAGAGGTTTGTTGAGTCGTTGGACGATTTACGCCGAATGTCTCCGAATGATTTAATCGAGGGAGTCATGAGGCAACAGGCGGTCTTTGTCGGTGATGCGCCGCAATTTGACGATATTACCCTGCTGGCGCTGAAGTGGACGGGGCAGACGGTCGATAATACCAATAGACGATTGGAAGAAACAACGCATGGATACTAATACACGAATTACTCCGCATATCATACTGCCGGAGAATATCTCTGAGACGTCGGCGGATTGTCTGCGTCGTCAATTGCGTCAGGCGGTGGAGCAACACCCCACTTCCGTAATGATTGTTTGCGAGCGACTGGAGCGTGTCGTGTCGGCTCATGTCGGACTTCTCTGGGAGTCACACCAGATATGTGCCGAGGCCGGCATATCCGTCAAACTGCTCGCTCCAAGCGCCGGTTTGGTGAGAATCCTCGATGCCCTTGATTTGCGCGAAGTCTTCGGCGTGGATGAAAAGCCCGATGGTGCCGATGCGGACGATGTGACCGATGTCACGACAATTCACCCCTGTCGTTATGCCGATCGCTTTCCGGCCGATCCCGACGGCATCGATGAAGCAATCGTTCGATTTCAATGCTTTATGGCCGAATCGAATTTGCCGGAATTGATACGCTTCGAGTTGCGCACCGTATTCTATGAGGTTGCCACCAATATTCGTACGCACGGAGAAACCGTTTCTCCCAATGCCATTGCTTTTCAGTCAAGAATGGATGGCAGTCGGATATCATTGACCTTTGTCGATGCCGGACGGCCTTTTAATCCGGTCGAAAAACCGGTGGCTTTTGACGGAGTGCGGGCGGCGAAAACCG
The DNA here is from genome assembly GCA_964628115.1 of uncultured Ignavibacteriaceae bacterium. GTDB lineage: Bacteria > Zixibacteria > MSB-5A5 > GN15 > PGXB01 > JAFGAL01. The sequence continues at coordinate 3,985 of CAZVNK010000062.1, forward strand.
GACAGACGCACGGATTCGGCATCGCGATGATATGCAAACTGATGGATAAAGTTAATTATAAACGTCGTTACGATAGCGTCAATGTGTTAACACTTGAGAAAAAGTGGAGCCAGAATCGTGGATAAATACATCATTACCCAGGAGCCGGTTAACGACGCGACCGTGATTCTCAAGCCGGAACAGGTGCTTGACAATAATAACGCCTATAAGATGGTGGAAATGATTACGGCCGCGCAGGCGTACGGTTATCGCTATGTCATTATCGATATGGCACAACTCGAATTCATCTCGTCGGCGGGGGTGGGATCGCTTCTCGGCACCGTCGGGGAATCCCGTTCCGCCGGGGGAGATATCATTCTTTGTAACGTATCCGAAAACATCATGGATATTTTTAACGTCCTCGATCTGGCGGACTTTTTTACCATTCGACCCGATAAAGTCGAAGCCGTCGCTTTGAGCGGAGTATAGGAGTGCGAGGCCGTGACCAGCAATAACAGCCTTACCGATACCCAGCAAATCGTCTTGAGTGGAAAACGTTCGCTCGACAAACAGATGCTGGGGCTGGACGCCCTGTCGAAACTGGCGCGCCAGTTTTCCAATAAACCGGAATTTTATCAGCTTATCGAAGTCTTGTTGTTGACGCTTTCGGGACAGTTTTCCGTGGCCGATGCCTTTGCGTTGTTGCACAAACCGGGGCTGAAAGAAGCCCAACACGGTTTTTTCGGTACCGGGAAATATCGAAATGATCCCAAAATGTTGAACATGGAGCTGAATGACGACCAGTGTCGGAACATGATCAGTCGCAATGCACCGAAACTGGTTCAGGGCGACAATATCCCGGATTGCTGTAAGAGCTTCTTCGGCTTTCTGGAGGAAGTCAATGCCAGAATCGTCTGCCCGATGGTCAACAACGACAAACTGCTCGGTGTGATCGGGCTGGGACCACGGGTGACCGGAAAGGACTTTCAGCGAGAGGACGTCGAGCTGTTCCACACGCTGGTGAATACCATTACTCCTTTTGTGGCCAGTTCGTATCACTTCTGGGAGATTGCCACGCTGAATTCCTGGTATTTGAGTATTCTCAATAACGTGGAACAGGGCGTGTTTGTTTTCGATGCGGCCAATCGCTTGAGCCAGATGAACCTGACCGGTTTTTATATCCTGAAAAAATACAATCATAATCTGATCCATCCGATGGCCCTGCGCAACAAAACGATCGAGGAAATCTTCCCGAAGGGTCATTTCGGCGATTGGGCCGCACGATTCGTGCAGGCACGAACCGAAAGACGACTTCGTTTTGCCGACAGCATGGTGGTCAGTACCGAAAATGCCGAGTCCATTTTCAACGTTCGTGTCAGTACGCTGACGAACGACGTGAGAGTCGGACGTGACCTGATCGTTACGCTGGATGATGTCACCGAGCAACGCGCCAGTGAGCATCGGCTGTACGATCTGGAAAAACTGGCTGAAAAGGGAATGATGGCTTCATCCATTTCCCATGAGTTGAACAATCATCTGGGCCTGATTCTGGGCGGAACGGAACTGGCGCAGGTGGCTCTGACAAAGGGGAATGCCGAGAAAGCGAACGCCACGCTGGACAAACTCAAGGACAGTGTCAAGAAAATCGAGCGATTCACGGCCGGATTGATGAATTATGGTCGAATCGATACCAATAAAAAAACGGCGAATCTGAACAATGTCATCTCCGACGTCCTGTCATTCGTGGGCGTCCAGAAGAAATTCGCCCGGATCGATATCCGGACCGAACTCGATTCGCACCTGCCGCAATTCAATATGGACGTCGACCAAATGTCGCAGTTACTGCTAAACCTGCTGAACAACGCCGCCGATGCCATCCGGGAGACGGAACGCGAAGACGGCGTTATCTCGGTTATCACCGCGTCCTCGGGCGACGGTATTGTCCTGTCGGTTGCCGACAACGGAGCGGGGATCAAGCCCGAGTTGGAAGAGAAGCTGTTCAAGTTCCGCCTGACCACCAAGGAGGACGGCCATGGATACGGGCTGAAAGCCTGTGCCGCCATCATTGAGACTCACAACGGATCAATCGACATCGATACCACCTGCGGTGAGGGATCGACGTTCACGTTTACGTTTCCGTCCCAAAATACTGAGGCCTGACGAATGTAAGGTTGTATAGACCACAAAAAAGGCGGAGAGAGGTCTCCGCCTTTTTTTTTATTCATAATCGGTCGATGTCATTCCATGTCTTTTAATTCTCGAAGTCGGGATCGGGCGTCATTCAGGATGAAAAGATCGTCGTCGGCATCCTTCCATAAATCGAGAAATTCCTCGTAAGCCGTAATCGCCCGCGCCCGATCACCGGCCTGTTGATAGGCCATTCCGAGCAGGTATTGATATTTGGAGGCCAACGCCATATTCTGTGCGCGTTCGCTCGAGTAATTGTTCCGGTATTTTTCCAGAATGCTCAAAGCGCGATCGGTTTTATCGGCCTTGAGATATGCCAGGGCATGCCAGTATTCCATCTGGAAGGATGAATACCCCGGTTTCATTTTTTCGAAATGCGCTACGGCCTGGGTCATATCGCCATTGAACAGCGCCACAATACCGGCGGCCGACAGGTACATCGACTGCGATTGGCCGCTTTGATACAGATAGTCTTTCAACGTGTCGAGAACGGCCTTGGCCTCATCGAATTTGCCGCATTGCGCCAATGTGACCGCGTTTTCATGCAGATACCAGTTGCGATACATGGGAAAATGCGTCGTGGCGATTTCCGTGTATTGTTGAATATTCTCAAGAGCCAGGTGATAATCGCCCATTTCGATATTGATCGCCGATATCAACCGATACTTGATCGCAGTATAGTTGACCCACGTGGGAGGGAGGTTCTCGGCGCTGTCGGCGGCGATGCCTTCTTGAAGCAGGCGCAGAGCTTCACGATACTTCCCTTGATACAGAGACACTTGCGCCGCTCTCGTTCTGCCGACGGTGCGCGGATAGGGATGAGGATCGGCCATCAACCGCTCGAAACACTGTCGCGCCTTATCGAATTCCCTTTTGAACGTATAGACGTGGCCCAGTCCGAGCCATGAAGGATTATAGTCCGGTTTGATGTCGAGGGCCTTCTTAAAGAACAGTACGGCGTCATCGAGCCGTCCGTGACGCGCCAGAAGCAGTGCGCGGGAATCATACGGATTGGCCTCGTTCGGCGCCAGTGAGATATAGGTGTCATTGGCCTGTAGGGCCTTCTCGAATTCACCGTTGTCGTCGTAGGCGAAGGTCAACTGATTGTGTGTCATCTTGTGACACGGGTCGAGTTCCAGAATTTGTTTATATAGCCTGATCGCCATATCGTAATTGTGCATGCCCAATTCGTTGTTGGCCAGCAGGAACAGAGATTCTTTTTCATCGGGATACAGGCGAAGCAATTCATGCAGATAGGCCAACGCCTGACCCTGATTCCCCTTAAGTTGCTCCTGAAGGATTTTGATATAGTACTGTTCCCGACGGGTGGTTTTGTCCATGTAGCGAACGGTTTGATCGATCAGTGCGTAATCCTCGTGCACCGTCAGGTAGTAATACGCCATGGCGAAGGTCGAATCCTCCTCGAGCGCCTTGCGGAAACTGGCCTTGGCCTCGGCCCAATAGTTCTGGGACAGATAATCAAGCCCGGTCAGATACTGTCGGTAAGCCTCCGGCGAATGGGTGGTGACATCGGCGATAAAGCGATCCTCCTCGCGAAGGGCGTCGATCGGAAGGGTAAGATCGGATTTGATTTCCATGGTCAGGCGATCCACCAGCGCGAAAATATCCTCGCCTTCATCTCCGGTGATCTGCTGGGACGAGACCACCTGATCGGTCTTGACGTCGACCAGTTGCGTGGTCATCACCAGTTTGGGTTCCTCCTGCAATATATATCCGAGAATCATCCATCGGCTTTCGGCCTGTCGGGCGACTTCGGTGGCGATATCCCGGTCAATGACCTTTTCGCCCTCCCTGCCCATAGCTTTCAGAATGTCATACAAGCGCTGTCCGGATATGACGGTCAGATAACTCGACTCCGACAAATCGGTAATCAGCAAATTAGCGGCGATTTCGCCCAGCCGTGCGGGATCATCCCGTTGAGCCAGATTCTCGAAATACATGATCGCCATGCGGTTTTCCGCCGCGATCGCCTCTTCGGTGGAGTGGAATTCCAGCCGCCAGGGCTTGATAATAAGGAACACGAATAATGCCGCGGCCGTCACCAGAGTCGGCATCATTCTCTGCCAGAGCGGGCGTCGACCCGTTGGTTCGGTGTCTTTCGGCGTTTCGGCGGGATCCTCTTTGAGCGTGTCGGCAACGGTAAGGTGGACGTCCGGATCGTTCCGCAGAAGACTCATTTCCTGCTTCATCTCCATCAGGCGCGCATAGCAGTGATCGCAATCCAGCAGGTGGATTTCAAGCTCCTCGCGTTCCGAGTCGGAAAGCATGCCCAGTTCATAGGCATGCAACATGTTTTCAAATCGCTGGTCGAGGCATTTACTCACTGGTGGTATCCCCCTTTCCGAGGCATGTGCGCAACATCGCCCTGGCTCGTGAAAGAAGTATGTAAAACCCGTTCGGGGTCAAACCCATCCGCCGACAGATATGGTCGGTGGTATACCCCTGATAATGGAGATTGAGTATCCGCGCGTATCGCTGATTGGCAATCGCCGTTTTACGCAGGCATTCAAGCAACCGTCGCTTCACATCGGGATCAAAATCCTCGTGTTTCGCCACGGCGGTCAGGTCGGAATGATCCATCGTGACCTGACGCTGATTCCGGCGTTTTTTATTCTTGAGATACGCCAGAATACGGTTGTCGAGAACCTTGTAAGCCCATGCCGTAAAACTGGATGTATAGGTGATTTCACGGTAGTCGCGGTAAATCACCATCAGCGCGTCCTGCACAATCTCCTCGGCATCTTGTTGGTCCCATATTCTACGGCGCGCAAACTCGCGAAATCTTTCTGATAAAACCTGAAAAAGTCGCTTTTCGGACGCAGAATCGCCCTGACTTGACCGATGATGTAAGGTCTTGATTGTCGGCTCTAACACGCGGTTCCCTGTCTGTTTTTGTGAGGGAGGCAGACGCCGAGTTCTTCCCCGGTCCCGACCTTGTTATTATATAAATACTTGCCTTTTAATAATTTGTTTCGGTCTATACAAAAAATCAATAACATTGTGAGGCTTTTTTCTGTCGGTATTGCCGAATTTCAGTGAAAGATTGTATCATTTATGGCACCAATTGAAATGTAACCTGTATGGGAAGCGAGTCGCTGATGCCGAAATGGATGCTGACGGTCATATTCGTTATGCCGGTTATCGTTATAACCGGTTTTACGTTATTGGGTGATACTGCCACTGCCGACGATTCGATTATCAGTAACGCTTTCCACAAACTTGGCAATAGTATCCTCGATTCTGTTATAAGTGGTTTTATGCCTGAATGTAATCCGTTGTAACTTCCCCGGTTATAGCGCTTCAGGCAGGACAGGTAGTTGGCGTGACTACCTGTCTTTTTTTGTCGCGAATCCATGTATGTTATTGTTATACAATTCAATACACCGATTCTGAAATGGGTTCGTTTTGCGTTTTTTAAAAAATTTCACTTCCCTGAATTTGGGTTCGTTTCCCCAGTTTCATTGTTTTCGTAACCGATCATGTCATTGTCAATACCATTCGCTGTGCTCTTTGTGATTTCTTCGCTTTCACTTATTGGCCTGTTTATCCTTTTGCCATTGAATTGATAGTGAAATTGTTCTATCTTGAACACTCACGGATTGAATTGCCCGGGATTGAATGAAGAAAATCAGGCCGTAAACCCGGTCTTTGGATATGATTTCCAGTCGGAAAGTCAATCCTATGCCAGTTCGTTTGATTAACACGCCAAAAACACGGGGAAGGGAATCCATGAATGCAAAAGCCAACATACTCGGGATGATTGTCGGTTGTATTCTTTTATCGGCGATTGTCGCATCGACTGCCGAAATCGGCACACTTACGGAAAATCCGGTCAGGTTCGCCATCCTGGGGGATCGCACCGGTGGACATATCGAGGGTATCTACGGTAGAATCGTTGCCGAAATCGAACCGCTCAAACCGGAATTCGTCATCACGGTCGGCGACATGATTGAGGGATACGAAACGGACACCTCGGTCTGCAATGCACAATGGGAAGAATACCTTGAAATCGTCAGGCCGCTTTCGATGCCGATTTATTACACGCCCGGCAATCACGATATCACGTACGATGTCGCCGAGGGACCGTACCGGCGTTATATCGGCGCGCCGTACTATTCGTTCGATCATCGCGGTTTGCACGTCGTCGTGATGGACAACAGCCGCTGGGAGACGTCCGATGAGTTGCCGTCGGAGCAGATCGACTGGCTGATCGGCGATCTGACCGCCAATCGTGATGCCGCCATGACGCTGGTTTTTATGCACAAGCCGTTTTGGTACAACACCACCGCGATCGGCAAGCCGGACACGCTTCACACACTGCTTGCTGGTTTCGGCGTGGATGCGGGGTTTACCGGTCATTTGCATCAGTATGTCAGCGG
>CAZVNK010000063.1:0-10464 GCA_964628115.1 uncultured Ignavibacteriaceae bacterium
GACCTACCCCTCTTCGGCAAGACCTTCGGCAGGACCTTCGGCAGGGGTTTCGACCTACCCCTCATGCCTGTCGAGGCATCTTGCGGGGAGGGGGGGATTTTTGTATATTTGCGGGCGGATCGCTAAATGACCGGATCGCTATCCGAACCGGGTCGCTATCCGAATCGGATCGCGGTTAGTGCCGGAACGATATTCATATTGGATTGTTGCCAAAGTGAATCGAACATAAACACACTGTATGGAGATATATCATGTTTAAGAAAATCGGTGTCGTAGGGTTCGGCCAGATGGGTGGAGGAATTACCCAAGTGGCCGCGCAGTCGGGATATCCGGTGGTGACGATGGAGATTTCCGACGAATTGATCGCCAGAGGACTCGGCTTTATTACCAAACTGCTCGATCGCGCGATCGATAAAGGCAAAATCGATCAGGCCGCCAAGGAACAGACGCTCGGGAATATCACCGGGACGATCGAACTCAATGATCTCGCCGAATGCGATATCGTGATCGAGGCGGTGACCGAGGATATGGTCACCAAGAAAGAGATTTTCTCGGAGCTGGAACGAATCTGCAAACCGGAGACGATTTTCGCATCGAATACGTCGTCGCTTCCCATCAGCGATCTTGCGGTGGTCACCAAACGCCCGGATAAATTCGTGGGCCTGCACTTTTTCAACCCGGTGCCGGTAATGAAACTGGTTGAGGTGGTGCGTACGATTGACACCTCGGATGACTCGTTCACTGCGGCGTTCGAGTTCGCGCAATCGCTTGGCAAAACGCCGGTGAAGGCGAAAGACACGCCGGGGTTTATCGCCAATGTCCTATTGGTGCCGTATTTGCTCGATGCGATTCGTCAGTACGAAAACGGATTGGCCAGCAAGGAAGATATCGACAATGCGATGAAATTTGGGTGCGGTCATCCGATGGGCCCGCTGACGCTGACCGATTTTATCGGTCTCGACACGATTCTGTATATCGCGGATATCATGTTCGAGGAATTCAAGGACAGCCATTATGCCGCGCCGCCGTTGTTGCGCCGGATGGTCAACGCCGGGTATCTCGGCAAGAAAAGCCGTCGCGGTTTTTACGATTACACTGCATAATTATCATACAAGGGAGAACGGGAAATGGAATTTACCAATATCGAAATCAAGCGCGAGGATAAAATCGCGATCGTCACGATCAACCGCGAAAAGGCACTCAACGCGCTCAATGCCGATACGATCAAAGAATTGCAGGCCTTTTTCGAGAATCACTGGGAGGATGATTCAATCGGGTGTGTGATTATTACCGGCGCGGGCAAGGCGTTTATCGCGGGGGCGGATATCACCGAGTTGGCGAAGCTGGATGTCAAAGGCGCGGTGCACACGTCGCGGATCGGCCTGTATTTGATGAAGACGATCGAGAATTTCCCCCGCCCGGTGATTGCGGCGGTGAACGGATTCGCGCTCGGCGGCGGGTGCGAACTGGCGATGGCGTGCGATATCCGTCTGGCGTCGGAGAAGGCGAAATTCGGACAGCCGGAAGTGAATCTCGGACTTATTCCGGGGTACGGCGGCACGCAACGTCTGGCGCGTCTGGTCGGACGAGGCAAAGCCAAGCAGTTGGTGTTCACGGGCGATATGGTTAACGCGCAGGAGGCGTATCGGATCGGATTGGCCGATGAGGTGTATCCGCCCGAAGAGTTGATGGGCAAGGCGATGGAAATGGCAGAGGCGATTGTCGCGAAAGCGCCGGTGGCGGTGTCGGTCGCGAAGGAGTGTATCAATCGCGGTTTGGATATCAACCTTTCGGCGGGATGCGATTTCGAGAAAACCGCGTTCGGGACGATTTTCGGCACCTCCGACAGCAAGGAAGGTTTGAGCGCGTTTGTCGAGAAGCGCAAGGCGAATTTTCAGGGCAAGTAATCGACTTGTATCGCAAGATATCGCGGGGTCACGCGCTCAATAGGATTGAACGCAAGATCCCGCGAAACGTACTTAAACATATATTGAAACCCGGGCGATCTGAGGATCACCCGGGCACGGGAAAGGATGAGGGGCAATCTCCAGTTGCATGAAATATGGTGCAATGAGATCGCCGCGTTCATCCGCCAGTGGCGGATTCACTCGCGATGACAGATATATGTTGTCGAAACTGTTTTTCCTGAGGTCATGCAAAGCGATAGCGACGAATCAATTTCAAGATAATGGCAGGATTGCGGCGTCCACTGTGGCGGACTTGGATCACTGCCCTACGCGCTTGAGATTGCACCATTCCCACCGCAAGCGGTAGTGACCGCAAGCGGCGGGGCACATCGGCGAAACGAGATTTGCCAATATATTTATTTCCGTGCATCCCGATTTTGTCATTGCGAGCGAAGCGAAGCAATCTCATTCGATTATTATTGCACGATATAGACAATTGAGATTGCCCCTCTCATCCGCTCCTCGCAATGACAGGAAAGTCTCCTTTTGCAGTAATCATGTAATTCTCTTTTGCAAATGATCGTCAATAGTCTTACCTTACGGCAAAACGAAAAACAGGTGAGTGAATGATGATAGTACGATTGCTGATATGCTTGCTATTGGCCGTGACGGTGTCCGGTCAGGACTTTTATGATCAGGTTCAGTCGCTTGAAGAATACTCGATCGATGAGGCGCGGGAGATTGCCGTAACCGATTATGATCTGGATTTGACATACGGCAAGATTCATTTTGAACGGGGATTGTTGTATCTGACCGGGTATGTCGACAGTACGCCCACGGCGGCGTATTTTCAGGGTGAGGGGGAGTTCGTGTTTTGGCCGGTCGATGATATCGAAGCCCAGCAGATCAATCGGTTTTATCGTGCCGATTCGGTTTATGTGCGTTTCGATGAGTGCTATTTCGCTTTTCCGGGAAGCTCGCCGGTGTTTGCGGATATTCGCGACGACGGGGAGACGGTGACACCCTCGTATCGGGTCAAGACCATGTTCGATCATATTCGGGACGTACCGGACGACAGGTTCAAGTACAATCTTCCTTTGCATATTCATACGGCGATAATCGAAGGGAAAAAGGATTTTCTCTGGGTCGATATTCTCAAGGAACGCTATCAGCACACGGTGTATTTTTATGATCCGGACGCGATCGAACAGGTGCGGGTATATAAGTACACATCGAATTTCAAACGTCCGCAGGTGATATCGTCGGTGCGCGACACTTCGGCGCTACGACCGAAAAATTACGCGGGGCGGTATCATATCGCGGCGTATGATATCGACGTCGATATCTCGACGACGGGTGAATCCTCGTTTATATGCACGATGCAGGCGGAGGTGCTTCACGACAGTATGAAAGTCGCGCGGTTGGTATTGCCGGAAGTGTTCGAAGTGGATTCGGTCGGCGGGGATATCGTCGCCGACAGTGTGCCGTTTGTCAGGAATGACGACCGGGTCGAATTGGGAATCGGATTGTCCCGGTATTTCAAACGGGGCGAGACATTCACCCTGACGGTGTATTACCGAGGGAATCTTTTCAGGCATTATGTCGATCTCGGAGTGGTGCAGGATTATCTGCTGGAATGGTATCCGACTTTGGGGCGTCGCCAACTTTCGGATTATCATGTTCGATACACGATCGACACGGGTTTTGATTTTCTGGCGGTAGGCAATCTCGTTTCGGATGCGATTATCGAGGGTAGTCAGGTACGTGAGTATCGGACGCCCCGGCCGGCGGCGTATGTCAGTTTCAATTACGGGGTGTTCAATGTCGACACGATCGGCACCAAGCCGATCCCGGTGATTCTGTATTCACTCAAAAAGGACAAGTCGCCGTTATTCGGGCGGAGAGGAGTGGATAACGTGATCGCCGACGTAACCGAAGCGATCGCCTTTTATTCGGAGAATATTTCGGTGTGTCCGTTCGATACGATTCGGGTGGATGCGATGGCGACCGGATTCGGCCAGGGATCACCGGGAGTGATTCATCTGGCGGAAGCCACGTTCGATCATGCGGTGAAAGGCGTGGATGACAAATTCCGGGCGCATGAAGTGGCGCATCAGTGGTGGGGACATCTGGTCGGGCCGTTTTCGTACCGGGACGTCTGGCTTTCGGAGGGATTGGCGGAATATTCGGCGGCATGGTTTATCCATGAGGGACGAGGCGACGAGGATACGTTTCGGGAGATTCTTCGCGACTGGCGGAAAATAATAACGCGGCGGGGGAAATTGAACGAGCAGAAATCAATCGGTTTCCGGGCGGGGGCGATTGCGCTGGGGGCGCGATTGGGCGGCGAGATGTCGCCGGGGGATTATACCGCGATCACCTATTACAAAGCGGCGTATATGATGCACATGCTGAGGCTGGAGTTGCGGTATCTGGATCGTGATCCCGGGGCGTTTCGGAACATGCTGAAAGATTTTTTGCATCATCATGCCAATCAACAAGTAACCACGCCGGATTTTATCGCGGTCGCGCGCGATTATCTCGGCGAACGCACCGACCGTTTTTTCGATCAGTGGTTGTACGACTGGCGGGTGCCGAAAATAAAATGCGATTGGCGCAAACAGGACGACGGAAGCGCGGAGTTTGTCATCGACGTGAAAGAGGTCGGCGCGGAATTCGAGACGCCGTACCCGGTGCGGTTTACGGTTGATGATGAAGAGAAAATCGAGCGGCTGTTTCTTATCAAGGCCGGGGAGAATCGGTTTACGTACACTGCTGGGGTGGGCACGCGAATTACCCGGGTCGAATTCAATGCCGATTACGATATTTTGGAGCAATGAGATCGCCGCGCGTCATCCGCCAGTGGCGGATTCGCTCGCGATGACGGTTTGAGGGGCGACCGGATTGCGAATCTCAGACGGAAATAATGTCGGGTTTCTCATGACGCGGGCGCGTCATTCGGAACCGCGACCGACATTACTCAAGCCCCGGGAGGGGCTTGAGCTACAACTAAGGTGGGGCAGTCCCACAGCAGAGCTGTGGGCGACAGATTTTTAAGAATTCCCAATTACGATTGCATCGGGCGGACGAAAGATTTATCTTGTCGGCGGGAACGTTCGTATTGAATGGGTAGTATTGAGTGTTATGGAATTGTTTTCGTTGTTTATCACATCGTTTATTGTCGGGTTTTCCGGGGCGATGATGCCGGGGCCGCTGTTGGCGGTGGCGGTGGCGCAGACGCCGCTCAAAGGTGCGCGCACCGGCCCGATTTTGATCGGCGGGCATGCGGTCGCGGAGATCGCCGTGGTGGTGTTGCTGTCGGTCGGTTTGGCAACGGTGATGAACAATACCACGGTCAGCAGTCTGATCGGGATTGTCGGTGGTTCGATGCTGATTTTGATGGGGTTGGGGATGTTGTATGAATTGTTCAAGAATCGGATCAAGCCGGATTCGGGGGAGACAAAATCCAGGAAATCGGGGCGACTGGTGCTCGACGGCGTGTTGACGTCGCTGGCCAATCCGTACTGGTTCGTCTGGTGGGCCACCACCGGTTCGGCGTTTCTGGTGCGGTCGTTGAAACACGGCGCGGTCGGTCCGGCGGTGTTTTATGTCGGGCATATCATGTCCGATCTGGTGTGGTACAGCTTTGTCAGTTTTTTAATCTGGAAAGGCCGCCGTTTGATGGTCGGCAAGGGGTATAAGATTTTGATGACGGTGTGCGCCTTGTTTTTATTGTACCTTGGGGGAGTGTTCATTCATGACGGTATCAGCGGCGCGATTTATTAGGCCATGTCGTAATACGTTGATATCATGCGCGTTATAAAAAAGTTTTCGGGGCGATCAAGAAAGAGCCATTTTTAACTTTATTGAGATTCGTAATTGTTGTACTATAGTTTTTGCCGCTAACGGAACTAACGGATATGAATCACTGATGGGAGCCATGAAATTTTCCAACTTCGTCCATCTGCACACCCATAGCCAGTATTCTCTGCTGGACGGCGCCTGCAAGCTCGAAGCCGTCATCGAGTTGGCCAAAGATTATAAAATGCCTGCGCTGGCGATAACCGATCACGGCAATATGTTCGGCGCGGCCGAATTCTATAAAAAAGCCACCCGGGCCGGGATCAAACCGATTATCGGCACCGAGGCGTATGTCGCGGGAGGATCGCGTTTCGACAAGCGACCGTCGACCACCAGTCCGGACGGCGGTTATCATCTGGTGTTGCTGGCCCGCAATCAAGCCGGGTATAAGAACCTGATCAAGCTGTCGTCGGCGGGGTATCTGGAAGGATTTTATCATCGACCCCGTATCGACAAGGAATTGTTGAGAGAACACGCCGAGGGGATTATCGCGCTGTCGGCCTGTCTGAAAGGCGAGGTCAACTGGCATTTACTGCGGGGCGATCCGGACAAGGCGGTAATGGCGGCGCGGGAGTTGCAGGATATTTTTGGCGAAGGCAATTTCTTCCTTGAGATGCAAAACCACGGCATTGAAAAGGAAGAACTGCTGATCCCGATGATCAACACCATTCATCGCGAGACCGGTATCCCGCTGGTGGCGACCAATGATTGTCATTATCTCAAGCAGGCCGATGCCGAGGCGCATGACGCCCTGTTGTGCATTCAGACCGGCAAGTTCGTTTCCGATCAGGATCGGATGCGGTACAATACCGATCAGATTTATTTCAAATCGCCCGATGAGATGCAAAAACTTTTTGCCGATTTCCCGGAGGCATTGGAAAACACGGTGAAGATCGCCGAGCGATGCAATCTTGAAATCAAGATGGACAAGTTGTACCTTCCCCATTTCCCGATTCCCGATGAATACGAGAACGCCGATGACTATTTGCGCAAGCTGGCTGAGAAGGGGATGGAAAAACGCTACCCGAAAATCACGTCGGAAGTGCGCGAGCGGCTCGATTATGAACTCGGTATTATCAAACAGATGGGATATGCCGGGTATTTTCTGATTGTCCGCGACTTTATCCAGCACGCCAACGAGGTCGGCGTTCCGGTCGGCCCGGGGCGCGGTTCGGCGGCGGGATCGCTGGTATCTTACTGCATCGATATCACCAAAATCGATCCGATTCGATACGCTCTTTTGTTCGAGCGGTTTTTGAATCCGGAACGTATCTCGATGCCTGATATCGACATCGACTTCGCCGACCGGGGCCGTGAAAAGATTATCGACTATGTCGTCAAAAAATACGGCAAGGACAATGTCACGCAGATTATCACGTTCGGACGGATGGCCGCCCGGGCGGTGGTGCGCGACGTGGGGCGGGTGCTCGGGATGCCGTATTCCGAGATCGACAAGATCGCCAAGATGGTGCCGTTTGCCACCGACATGACGCTGGAAAAAGCGCTGGTGATGAACAAGGAACTCAAGGAGTTGTACGATTCCGACGGCCGGGTGCACAAGCTGATCGATTTGTCCAAGACGCTGGAGGGACTGGCCCGCCACGCCTCCACGCATGCCGCCGGAGTGGTGATCGCGCCGTCGGCGTTGACCGAATACGTTCCGCTGTTTCGGGGGTCACGCGACGAAATCACGACGCAGTTCGACATGAAGATGGTCGAGGAGATCGGCCTGCTCAAGATGGATTTTCTCGGACTGCGAACCCTGACGGTGATCAAGGACTGTCTTGAGATGATCGAGCAGAATTTCGGCAAACAGGTCGATCTTGACAATGTCGATCTCAAAGACAAAAAGGTATTCAAGTTATTCTCGCGCGGGGATACGATCGGCATTTTCCAGTTTGAATCCAGCGGAATGCGAGACTACATGCGCAAGCTCAAGCCGGAGCGGTTTACCGATTTGATCGCGATGAACGCGCTGTATCGTCCGGGGCCGCTCGATTCGGGAATGATCGACACATACATCAATCGCAAGAACGGTACCGAGAAAATCGAGTATGAACATCCCATATTGGCAAAAATCCTCGAGGATTCCTACGGGGTGATCGTGTTTCAGGAGCAGGTGCTTCATATCGCCAACAATTTGGCGGGATACACCATGGGCAAGGCGGATATCCTACGCAAGGCGATGGGCAAGAAGCAGGCCGAGCTGATGGCGGAACAGAAAAAAGCTTTTCTCGAGGGATGCGCCAAAAATAAAATCGATGCCAAGATCGCGGCGACGGTGTTCGAGCATATCGAGACGTTCGCCCGGTACGGATTCAACAAGGCGCATTCCACCGGGTACGCGTTCGTGGCGTTTCAATGCGCGTATCTGAAGGCGCATTATCCGCTGGAATTCATGGCGGCCAACATGACATCGGAGATCGACTCCTCGGATCGTATTTATGTGCTGATGGAAGAATGTCGCCGGATGAGTGTCACGGTCCTGCCGCCGGACGTCAACGAATCCGAAATGGCGTTCAGTGTTCGGGACGGCAAAATCCGTTTCGGTTTGCTCGGAGTGAAAAACGTCGGCGCCGGAGCGGTGGAGGCGATTATCGCGGCCCGCAACGAGGGCGGGAAATTCACGAGTTTTTCGGATCTGGTCAGCCGGGTCAATCTCAAACAACTCAATCGTCGTATGGTTGAATCACTCATTACCGCCGGCGCGTTCGATTCCATTCCCGGCAATCGCGCGCAGAAAACGGCGGTGGTGGAGGAGATGCTGGAGTTCGGACAGAAAGTGTCGGCATCGGTAAACACCAACGATCTTTTCGTCGGCGAGAGCGGCAAAATCGAACGGGTTGAGCCGTCGTATCCCGATATTCCGGACTGGTCGGTATCGCGCCGTCTGGCAGGAGAAAAGGACATGCTCGGGTTTTACGTGTCGGGCCATCCGCTGGATCGTTTCCGCGCCGAATTGCAGGCGTTCGGGACGGTCGACACGGAGCGATTGCGGGAGGTTCGCGACGGCCGCGAGGTACGTCTGGGCGGCATCGTTTCCGCGTTGAGTCTCAAGACCGACAAACGGGGTAATCAGATGGCATTCGCCACGGTGGAGGATTTCAAGGGGACGGTTGAGTTGATCGTATTTTCGGACTGCTATGAGAAGGGGAAGGCGTTTTTGGCGGAGGACAATATTATCATGCTGAACGGGCGGGTATCGACCCGCGAGAATGAAGCACCGAAAATCGTGGTGTCGGATCTTTTCCCCCTGGATGCGATTGCGGAACGTTTTAAATGCCAACTGGTTATAAAGATCGACGAGGAGACGCCGGAAAAGAAGCTGACGGCGATTCAAAACACGCTGACCAAAAATGAGGGAAATACTCCTGTGATTGTCGCGGCTCGCAAGAACGGCGAAGAGTATTTGATTCGCTCGCGGAAGTTTGCCGTGGAGCCGAAAAGTCGATTATTGCTGAGATTGAAAGAGATTCTGGGGGATTCGGCGGTGTATTTGCAACCGCCGAATTAAGCGAAAAAGTAGAACCATTTTATCTGGAATATGTTATAATACTACATTAAACGACAACCCCAGGATAAAGGCATGTATGTCATGAAAATGGTCTCGATAACGCTATTGTCCGTTTTTCTTTTATTTCCCGCGCTGATTCTCGCGGATCAATCCGAACATAAAAAGCATAATCCGAAAGACGTTCCGGTCGATACCACGACCATTACCTGGATGCGTTATGATACGGGAATGGCGCTGGCGCAGGAAACCGGCAAGCATATCATGGTCAATTTCACGACCAAGTGGTGCGGCTATTGCAAGAAGATGAATCAGACGACGTTTGTCGATACGGAAGTGGTCAGGTATTTGAACACGCATTTCGTGTCGATCAAAGTCGACGGGGATTCGCCGAGAGAACTCGATGTCAACGGGTATAAAATTTCCGAGAAGAATCTGGCTCGCGCCGAATACCGGGTGACCGGGTACCCCACGTACTGGTTCATGAAGTCGGGCGGTGACAAGATCGGCCCCGCGCCGGGATATAAATCCAGCGATCAGATGCTCGATTTACTGTCGTTTGTCAAAGACGATTTGTACGACACGATGTCTTTTTCCGATTACGTAAAAAAGGGCGGCTATCAAAGCCGGAAACAACAGCCCTGATTGTACCACGGAGGATTTTCAATCATGAGACGCTTTCTATTCTTTTCACTGTTTGTACTGATGGCCATGATTATCGGCTGTTCCTCGTCGGAAACCGACCAGGGATCGGCGAGTGACTCCGGCCAGGCGGCGGGGCAGACCGCAACCGCCCAGGCGACCGCCTCGACGTTCGCGGTGTATGATATCGACGGCAAGGTGAGGCGATTCGAGGAATTCAAAGGTCAGAAGGCGCTTATTATCAATTTCTGGGGGACCTGGTGTCCGCCGTGCCGGCGGGAGATTCCCGATTTGAAGCGTATTTATGATGAGTACAAGGGACAGGGCCTGGAAATTCTCGGGATGGCGGTCAACGACAATCCGAGTAGCGTGAAAAAATTCGCCGAGAAAATGGGAATGGACTGGGTGATGATGATCGCGAATGTCGAGGCGGTGCAGTCGTTTCGGGTCGGGACCGGGATCCCGGTCAGTATTTTCATCGATCGAACCGGCAAGGAAGTGGGGCGGTTCACCGGGGCACGCGATTATGAGACGTTCAAGAAA
>CAZVNK010000064.1:0-5753 GCA_964628115.1 uncultured Ignavibacteriaceae bacterium
ATGCGGGTGGTGGCGGCCCGGCCGGTGCGGATCGAGAATTTGGTGCGCTATCAGCAATTGACCCGGGAGCAGGCGGAGCGGGAGGTCCGGCAGTTCGACAAGAGTCGGGCGGAGTTCGTCGAGAGTAATTTCCACGTGAACATCGACGATCCCGGGGCCTATGACCTGATTCTCAATACGACGTATGTCGACGTCGACGAGGCGGTGCAAATCGCCGAGTTGGGAATGCGGTCCAAGCGCAAAACACTGAGCGTCTGACTGAGGATTGTCACCCCTTTTTCTCCGGGGAGAAGCATCGAAAAAAGTTGTTCGTGGCACCATATTTTTATTGCATTATAAATACTAAATGTCGTTTAATTGTTTGTTGTTTTGGCGTTTCAATACGCATGAAAGGGCATGTTCCGGTACTGTAATTTTCGATGCGGTAATAAGTGTAAAGTTAAGATACTTTTAACCACCGTGGTACTAAGGAGGCACTGATGCCAGTTAAGAAGACGGCCAAGAAGACGACGAAGAAGGCGGCGGCCAAGAAACCGGCGGCCAAGAAGACCACCGCTCCCAAGAAGAAAGCCGCTCCGAAGAAGAAAGCGGCTCCCAAGAAGAAAGCCGCTCCGAAGAAGAAAGCCGCTCCGAAGAAGAAAGCGGCTCCGAAGAAGAAAGTCGCCGCGAAGAAGCCGGCCGCCAAGAAACCGGCCGCGAAGAAGCCTGCCGCGAAAAAACCGGCCGCCAAGAAACCGGCCAAGAAGAAAACGGCACGCAAGGCCAGCCCGGCATTGATGAGACCGGTCAATCCCGACAGCATGCTCGGTGCGGTCGTGGGTAATACGGCGATGCCGCGCGCGCAGATTACCAAGAAGCTCTGGGACTATATCAAGAAGAACGGTCTTCAGGATCAGACCAACCGTCGCATGATCAACGCCGATGACAAACTCAAAGCGGTGTTCGGCGGCAAGACCAAGGTCAATATGTTTGAAATGACCAAACTGGTTTCCAAGCATATCAAATCATAGCCCGGACCGACGGTGAATTCACGGGCCGGATCGCATCCGGCCCTTTTTTTTATCGATTCATGCGGATCTTTTCCTTCGGGTATTTTGCATATTGATTTCATCCCGATCATTGCTATATTAGCCTCATGGCGTTTATTTCCGATAAAGCAAAAACATCTTTTCTTCCTCCGGCGATCTTTTTGGTCGTATCGCTGGCTTTCACCCTGCCGTTTTTTCGCAAGTGGAGTTATATCGGCGTGGGCGATTGGGAGTTGTTTTGCACGATGGCCGCCGTCCCGGTGAAAACGATTACTTACTTCGGGCAGTTTCCGTTCTGGAATCCGTATCTCGGCGGTGGCAATATTCTGTTCGCGCATCCCGAAGCGGGAATCTTGTCGCCGTTTTTCCTTTTGCCGTTGATCTTCGGCCCGGTGGCGGGTTTGAAGGTGCAGATGTTTATCGCCTATTTTCTCGGTTTTTACGGGACGTTTCTTCTGGCGCGCAAGATCGGTTTGGGGGGACCGGCGTCGTATCTGGTTGCGTTTACGTATTACGGCAGTTCCTATTTCGCTTTGCATTTCAGTATCGGTCACGTGCCGTTCACGCATTTTTGTTTTTTGCCGTGGCTGGTGCTGTTTCTTCTGAAAGCCGAGCAAAACCGGAATTACATTTTCGGCGCGGCGGGGGCAATCGCTTTGATTATTCTCGGCAACGGCGCCGCCATACCGTTTTTATACACGATGTTTTTTACCTCGCTGTTGCTTCTCTTGCTGTCGATAGATCAGGGGCATCTGCGACATATCAAACGGTTTCTGGTCGCGGCGGTGATGGGCGTTTTGCTGGCGGCAGTGAAGTTTGTTCCGATGTGTTACTATATGTTGCATCTCAAGTGGAAGGGAATGCCGGATGATTATGTGCCGCTGTCGGTGGCGCTGACGGGATTGTTTTCTCATCATCAGTATATCTTTCAAAAAATCGGTCCCGAACAATACTGGCGCTGGCATGAATACGGAGCCTATATCCCGCCGATTGTGGTCATTCTGGCGTTGATCGGAGCGATCTTCGCATTTCGCAAGAGTCGTCTCTGGCTGATTATCGCGGTGTTCTTTTTTGTATTCGGACTGGGACATTTTGCGGATATCTCACTCTGGGGATTGTTTGCGCATCTTCCGGGATTTTCGGCGATCCGCGTCCCGTCGCGAGCATTCCAATTCGTCGTGCTTGCATTGGCGGTGGTCGCCGGATTCGGCCTTGATTACGGGCTTGGCCGTCTGAAGGATTCATTTCACCGGGCACGCCACATAGCGGTGGCGCTTGTTGTTCTCGTGATCGCATTCAACCTGTTTATCAATTGGCCCAATCTGCGAACGATCAAGCACAAAAAACCGGAGCAGGAGGTTTTTCAGGAGGAATTCCGGCAGGAGATCGGCGACAAACTGAATATTTATAACCAGTTTCAGCGCAATCGCGGTTCCTTGATGACGCCATTGCTGTCTGCCTATAAAGCGAGTCGGGCGCTGGTTATGGAAAACGATGAAGTGATGATGGAGTATGTCGTGGAAGGCGAGGCGGAAGTCGTATCCCGTCGGCATACGCCGAACCGGGTCGAATACGTGATCCGACCGGCATCATCGGGTATTATGGTATTCGGTATCGGCTATGATGAGGGGTGGTATGCCGAGGACGGGCGCCCTCTGTTTGAACATAATGAGCTGGTGGCAATGCGGTTTACCGAACAGGATCGCGAAGTGGTTCTGAAGTATCGGGCGCCGTATGTGTATACGGGATTATCGGTCAGTCTGCTCATGCTTGCCGTCTGTTTCCTTCTGCGGTTCAACCGTCAGCTTGGGAACCGTTTTAAAGCGATACTTGAGTAACGTCCAGATGGCTTTCAGGCCATCGTGCCAGCGTATTTTTTTCCCTTCATGGAATTTTCTCGGATGATAGCTGATCGGGACTTCGTGTATGTCGATATTGTTTCGTCCGAGTTTGGCGACGACCTCGGGGCAGAACTCGAAGCGCCGGCTTTCCAGTTGCATGGCTTTCATGATATCGGTGCGGATCATTTTGTAACAGGTCGCCTCATCGGTGATCCCGACCCGAAACAGGAAATTGGCGATCAACGTCAGGAGTTTCCCCCCCCAGAGATAACGGGTATAAGAAATGCCGGAATGTGGGTTGCGGATTCGCGAACCGAATATCGCTTCGGCGTTAAGTTCCTCCGCTTTCTTCAACATGCGGATCAGATCGTTCGGATCGTATTCCAGGTCACCGTCCTGAATGACGCTGTACGTTCCGCGCGCCGCCGGCAGTCCGGCGATGATGGCATTGCCTTTGCCGACATTGTGATCCTGATGTACGATGACGATATCGGGTTGGGATCGGAAGCGTTCGATGATTTCGCCGGTGGCATCGGTGGAGCCGTTGTTGATGATTATCAGCTGGGGTGCGATTTCCAGATTCAGGATACGCTCGATGATTTCGCGGGCGGTTTTTTCTTCGTTGTAAAGCGGCATGAGAACGGATAAACGCATAAGGCAATATACGCCCCGACGGGCGAAAGTCAATGGTTGATAATGCCTTGCGATATGTCAATACTGCCTTGACTTTTAAGGGGCTTTTTCGTATAGAGTAGCGTTATCAACATGGAGAATCGTGCATGCAGACTCCGTTGCGGAGGTTAATGACTGTTTTCTCGGTACCGGCGGCATCGCGGGGATTTTTTTATGCCCTGTTGATTTCGGCCTGCTGGTGTTTCGGGGCGTTGATTCCGGTCAATGCGCCATTGGCTCAGGAGACCGGGTTCGGCGCGGTCGTGGAGCCCGACCAGTATCTGGTTCAGCCGGGAGACAAATTTCGAATCGATTTTTGGGACGGGGTCACGCCCACGATTAAAGTCGAGGTGACGCCGGAAGGAGCGGTGCTGATCGCTTCGATGGGACGCCTTAATATCGCCGATCTGACTTTGACTGATGCCAAGGACGCACTGCACGAGATGGTCAGCGGATATTATCCCGACGCGGATTTCTCCATCAGCCTCGACGGCATTCGTTCCACCAAAGTGCTGGTGATCGGTGCGGTACGCAATCCCGGTCTGTACGACGGTTATGTTTCCCAGCAGGTATCGGAATTCATTCATAAGGCGGGGGGATTGATTGCCGGAGCCTCACGCCGGAATATCGCCCTGTCCGGTAACGATAGTCTGTCGATTCATGTCGACCTGTTGCAATATGAACGGCTTGGCCGTCGTGATGCCAATCCGCTGTGCTATGCCGGCAATGTCATCAAGGTTCCGCTGTTGAAGGACTCCTCCGCATTCGTGCAAATCGCCGGGGCGGTTACCGTCTCGGGCGGGTATGAATACCGCGAGGGCGACAATCTTGGGACGTTGATCGATTTGGCGCTGGGATTGAACGGACTCGAGGGAGATTCGGCTGTGGTGTATCGAAACGGTCGTACCGGCGATACTCCGTCGGTGGTCGCATTAAACAATCGTGAATTCGAGATCGAAGCCGGTGATAAAATTATCGTGCAACAGCGCGTGCAGGGATTTACCCCGGACTATATTGCGATAACCGGACAGGTTCTAATGCCCGGACGTTATCCGTTTCGTGAACATGTCAATCTGGCATCGGCATTGACCATGGCGGGGGGAATCACCCGATTGGGTGATCCGTACGCGCTGACGATTTACCGTCGGCCCGGATACGAAAACCCGGCGGCGATGCATAACCTGGTTGATCCGGTCAGTCGTAACAATATCGCTCTGGCCGGTGAACGCATCCCGCTTTCGCTGAATCCGAACGTGGTCGCATCCGACCGTCTGGAATCGGTGATGCTGGTTGCGGGTGACTCGATCGTGGTCCCGCAGGCCACGGGATCGGTGAGTATCTTCGGGCGGATACGGCGTCCCGGCGCGATGCCGTTCGACAAACCGCTGACCGCCGGTGCATTGGCGGGGCTGGCGGGGGGATTCGCCCCGAAGGCCGACAAGGACAACATTCGGATCATTAGGAAAGCGGGCGGACAGACCATTATCAGTGACAGTCGCACGATATTGTATGACGGCGATGTCGTGATCATTCCGGAAGACAAGAACACCCGGGGACTCTGGGAAAAGTTGCGGGATGTCTCGCTGGTGCTGGGCGGCTTAAGTCTGGTGTATCTGGCCGTTGACAACGCGACGGATTGATGGAATATGGATGAATACGAATTCAATCTTTGGAAAATTTTAGAAGTTATCGCTCTGCGGGCGAGATTTATCATTATCCTGGTAGCGATAGCGACCCTTGTCAGCGTGGTTATATCGTTCGCATTGCCGCGATGGTATCAGGCGTCGACCCTGTTGATTCCGCCCAAGGGTGATAATGCGGGGATCGGCCAGATAAGCAGTCTGAACAGTATTTTGTCGCTGACTTCGGGGCTGGAGCAACCTATTACCGCTACGCCCACCGACATTTATGCCCGTATTCTGGGAAGCCGCACCATGAGCGAGCGGGTGATCGTTGCCAATGATCTGTCCCTGTATTTTCAAACCGAATCGATGCCGCGCCTTTTGGAGTTGTTAACAAAACGGACGGCGTTCAAAACCACCAATGAAGGTCTGCTTGAGATATTTTATCAGGACAAGGATCCGCAGTTGGCCGCACGGGTAGCCAATTCGTATGCCGAGCAGTTCGATATGCTCAACCGTGAATTATCGGTATCACGGGCGCAGACCATGCGGGAGTTTATCGAGAAACGAATTAGCGACGTCGACGCCGA
>CAZVNK010000064.1:5805-10428 GCA_964628115.1 uncultured Ignavibacteriaceae bacterium
GGCGGTCGATTTGGATCGTCAGACGCAGTTGGCCATGGAGTCGGCGGTCAGTTTGAAAGTCGCCCTGGCCCAGAATGAAATCGATTTGAATGTCAAGGAGCAGACGCTTTCGGCGTCTCATCCTGACGTGGTCAGTCTCAAACGGCGCATTAACGAAATCCGCGAGCAAATCAATCAACTGGAATTCGGCGGTCGGGACAGTTCGTATTTGAATCTTCCGGTGGCCAATGTTCCGGCTCTGCGGATCAAATACGCGGAGCTTTCGGCCCGAGTGAAGGTTTCCGAGACGTTGTACCAAATGCTGGCGGAGCAGTACGAACAGGCCAAACTGCAGGAAAAAATGACCACGCCGACGATCTCGGTGCTTGATCCGGCCATCCCGCCCGTCAAACCGTTCCGTCCCCGCAAATCGCTGATCGTGCTGGCAACCTTCGCGGTGTCACTGCTGGTCGCATTGTTTCTGGCGTTGTTCTTTCACTACCTGGAACGGTTACGGCAGTCCTCGCCACAGGATTATGGCCGCGCCCAGAAGTTTTTTTATACGTTTCTCGGATGGGTGCCCGGAATCAGCAAATCAGCAAAGAATACATAGAACTACCGGTGTATAAGATGTACGCGTTATCTCCGGGGAATGTCGCGTTTTTAATTTTGCGATTCGACTTGCCGGAGAATCGGTAATCAAAGATAGAGGATATCATGTCAGATTCCATAATCCATCAGTCGGCACGGCTCGGCGACGGAACCCGTCACGGTCACTTTTGCGTGTTCGGTGAGCGGGTCACGGTCGGAAACGGATGTGTGATCGGCCATAACGTCATCATCCACGACGGTGTGACGATCGGCGACAACGTCCGTATCGACGACAACACCGTCATCGGCAAATCGCCCATGAAGGCGGCCAATTCAGCCGTCACCAAAGAGCAGGAATTACCGCCGACGGTGATCGGTTCGGATTGCATTATCGGCACGAGCGTGGTAGTGTATCTGGGATGCACGGTTGGGCGCAAGGTCCTGATCGCCGATCTGTCGACCGTTCGCGAAAACGTCACGGTCGGCGATTTCACCATTGTCGGGCGCGGAGTCGCGATTGAAAATTACTGCAACATCGGCCGCTATTGCAAGCTCGAGACGAACGTGTATATCACCGCGTATTCGGAGCTTGAAGATCGGGTCTTTGTCGCGCCGTGCGTGGCCACGTCGAACGACAATTTCATTGGACGGACCGAAGAGCGATTCAAGCATTTCAAGGGGGTAACGGTCAGAAAAGGCGGGCGGATCGGCGTCAATGCCACCATTCTGCCCGGCAAGACGGTCGGGGCCGACGGACTGGTCGGAGCCGGGGCCGTGATGACGGTCGACTGCCCTCCGAGGAAAATCGTGGTGGGTATGCCGGCCAAGGTGTTTCGTGACGTTCCCGAGGAACAGCTTCTGGACAATCAGGGCTGGAAGGAGTAAAGGAGAGAGAGTATGGCAGTTCCTCTTTTGGATTTAAAGAGACAGTATGCAACGATAAAGGGGCGGATGGATACGGCGGTCATGAAGGTGCTGGAACACGGGATGTTCATCCTGGGTCCGGAAGTGGCCGAGCTGGAAGGCAAGGTGGCGGTTTTTTCCGGGGCCAAATACGGTATCGGCGTGGCATCGGGAACCGATGCCCTTCTGCTGGCCCTGCGGACGGCGGGAGTTGCTACCGGCGATGAAGTCATCGTGCCGGACTATTCGTTCATATCGACGACCACGGTGGTGTCGCGCCTCGGCGCAAAACCGGTGTTTGTCGATATCGAACCGAATACGTACAATATCGATCCGCAGAAAATCGAAGCGGCGATCACGCCGAAAACCAAGGCGATTTTGCCGGTGCACCTGTTCGGACAGGTCGCCGATATGGACCCGATCCTGACGATCGCGAAAAAACACGGCTTGGCGGTGATCGAGGATGCCGCGCAGGCGATCGGCGCCGGATACAAGGATAAGAAGGCCGGCGCTATCGGCGATCTGGGTTGTTTTTCGTTTTATCCGTCCAAGAATCTCGGCGGAATCGGCGACGGCGGCATGGTGATCGTGAGTCGCGAGGATTATCGTGACATGATGAAAATGTTACGGGTGCACGGCTGGACGAGAAAATACGATCCCGACGTGGTGGGATACAATTCCCGGCTGGCCACCATTCAGGCCGCCGCGCTGTGTGTCAAGCTGGACTATCTCGCGGGATGGAGCGAGGTCCGTCGGGCGCACGCCGTCCGGTACGATGCGGCCTTTGCGGGGACGAAAATCACGACCCCGGTCGCGAAGGATTACGCTTATCATATTTATAATCAGTACACCATTGCGGTCGAAAACCGCGATGAATTGATGGCGGCCCTGCAAGAGAAAAAAATCGGTTACGATATTTATTATCCGATTCCGTTTCATCAGCTCAAATGCTACGCCGAGCTGGGGTACAAGGCGGGCGATTTTCCGGAAAGCGAGCGAGCTTCGAGCAGAGTGGTTTCGATTCCGGTGTTTCCCGAATTGACCGAAGAGGAGCAGGATGAAGTCATCGCGGTCATAAAGGCCGTCTCCGCATAAGGCGGAAGAAATCAATCAGGGGCGGTCGGTCCGGTGACGGGCCGCCTTTTTATACCATGTGCATAAAACGACAAGACATCATTTCACCCCGGCAACCATTACTTGTTTCACTCAACGCAATGTTCCATGATCTGAGAGGCTGACTCGTGGGTGGTTTTTTCACCAGACAGGGAATCAGGCAGGCCTCTATCCTGATTGCCGTGGTAACGGTCTCGTCGCAGTTGTTCGGTATCGTGCGCGAGGCGATTATCGCGGGTTTTTTCGGCACCGGCAAGGAATACGATATCATCCTGCTGGCGCTGGCGATTCCCCTGATGGTGGGGGGATTGTTTTTTCAGGCGATTCCCTCGGCGGGGATTCCATTTCTGCAGGGTTTTAATGGACGCAAGGGCACGTTGCGCTCGCCGTTTATCGGCATCAACAGCATCCTGATTTTACTTGTTTCCGCGATTGCGTTTCTTGTCCTGCCGTTGTTTCGCGGACTGCTGGCAGAGGGACTGGATAGCGCCGGCGCCGACCGGGTGATTCTGTACGGCCGGATCTTTTGTCTGATCATACCGCTTCGGGCCTACGAGGCGGTTTTTCGCGCGTTGTTGCACGTCCGGCATCACTTTCTGTTTCCGGCGATTGCGATTCTGGGTTTCAATATCTGCACGATTGGCCTTCTGCTGACGTTGTTTCCATCGCTGGCCTCGACCGCGTATGTCATCGCCTGGCTGGTCGGCATTTTCGTGCAGACCGTGCTGGTGATGATACCGACCGTGTATATCTACCGTCGTGCCGAAAAAAAGAACGATGATGCTTTCGTTTTCGACCGAAGCGGTTATTTACGCTATCTGGGGACGATCATCATGATCGAGTCGATCGGTTTGCTGGTCGATCCGTTCGATCGTTTTCTGTGCGGTGTGTATCTCGATTCGGGATACGTGTCGGCGGCGCACTACGCCAATATCATCAATCTGGTTCCGGTGCGGGTGTTCATGTATGCGCTGGCGACGGCGGTTTTTCCCACGTTTTCGGAGCGCGCGGCCGATCACAACAAAGCCGGGCTGGCCGTGTTGTACCACAAGGCGCTGGCGATGGGACTGATGATGCTGGCGCCGGTGACGGCGTTCTTTTTGATTTTTCGTCATGAGATTATCGGAGTGCTTTTCGAACGGGGCGCATTCGTGGCGCAGTCCCGGATGATGACCTCGGAAATTCTCGCGTATTATGCGGCGGGGATGTTTTTTATCGCGGTCTTTTTCATTCAGTCGCGGGTGTACTATGCGCTGAAATCATGGAAAATGCTGTTTATCGCCCGTCCGCTGACGATGAGTATCAAGGTCGTGATCGGCTTTTGGCTGATCGGCGACAACTGGGCGATGGCGGTCGGGGGCGGGACCGTGGCGATGTTCGTGGTGTCGTTTATTGTCCTTGAAACGTTTTTGATCATGCGAACCGGCTTAAAATATACCGGTGAAGATATGAAACTGCTCGGCAAGGCGATATTCGGCGCGGCGGCAACCGTGTTGCTTTTTTTGGCCGTGCAACGATTTGGAATATCAGTGATCGGTTTTGATGGACTTGGGGTGATGGTACTCTCCGGGGTGATCGGTTTCGGCGGGTTGGCTGTTCTCGATCAGGTCTTTTGCATTTCGGGAATCAGGCTGTTCAAAGCCAAAAGGGGCTGAAATCAGTCGGAATAAAACTGCCAGCGCAGTTTTGCGGGAAGGGTGCGCATGGCGTTGAATCTGCTTTGCAGATAACCGTTCCTACGATCATGTTATTCCCGTAAAACGTTCGCTCCGGTCATGCAATGCATGATATCCAACTGGTCGATATGGAGTCGGTGATAATGGATGGTGGCCGGATTACGGGGGTGATCGGGAATATGATAGCGCGACCAGTAACCGAGATCAAAACGCGGCAACCAGAGAATGAGGGTTTGCACACCGCTGTCATAGAGCTTCCTCGCCTCGACATGATCGGCAAAGCGCATTAGGTCATGCAATCCCCACAGCGCATAGATAAACCCGTTTAACACGTGCTTGAAAGGGTACGCGGGGTATTCCT
>CAZVNK010000065.1:0-8143 GCA_964628115.1 uncultured Ignavibacteriaceae bacterium
AAATCGTTCAATGATGTGATTCATCCTGACGATCGGGATAGGGTGCGGGATCATATCGAACATGACCTGAAACAAGGACAGCCGTTTCAGATTGAGTATCGCATTTATACCGTCTCCGGCGATATGAAATGGGTTTGGGAACAGGGCGTCGGGATTTTTTCCGATGACGGGAAACTGCTGGCATTGGAGGGATTCATTACCGATGTCACCGAACGTGTTCTGGCCGAGAAAACACTGGAAGAACGCGAAGCGACTCTCAGGAGTATTTTCGCCGCGGCGCCGATCGGGATCGGGAAAATCGCCCATGGGCTAATCATGGAATGGATCAATGAATCAATGATTACCATGACCGGGCATACACGGGATGAACTGATCGGTCGAAACGCCGCCATGTTGTATCCCGATGATCCGGAATACCGGCGTGTCGGCGATGTCATACAAAACATGGCCGAACAGAATGGGACCGGTTCCATTGAAAGTCGGTGGAAGCGTAAAGACGGTACAATAATCGACGTTTTACTCAGTGGGGCGTTATTGGATATAAACGATCCGTCCGTCGGACTGGTGTTTACGGCAATCGATATTACGGATCGCAAACTCGCCGAGCAGGCGCTTCGCGCCAGTGAAACGCGGCTGATGCAAATCGTGCAGGGCAGTTCGGTGGCGTCGTTCGTGATCGACCGCAATCATATGATTACCCACTGGAACAAGGCGCTGGAGAGTTTGACCGGCTACCGCACCGAAAATATGATCGGGACAAACAATCAGTGGGCCGCGTTTTATAAAGAACAGCGTCCGGCTCTGGCCGACATGATCATCGACGGCGCCTCGGAAAACGTCATTGCCGGGCATTATCGGGGAAAATGCAAACGCCATACGCTCATTGAAGGATTTGAAGTTGAAGATTTATTTCCCGACGTCGGCGACGGCGGACGCTGGTTGTATGTGACGGCCGCTCCCCTGACCGATGAGAACGGGACCATTATCGGGGCGGTGGAAACCCTTCAGGATGTTACCTTGCGAAGAAAAGCGGAAGATGAATTGCAGGAAAAACATCAGGCGCTGGAAGAGAAGAATATCGCGCTACGTTCTGTCTTGCGACATCTTGAGGATGAGAAGCGGGATTTTAAAGTCGGCATTGCCCAAAAAATCGATCAAGTGTTGATGCCGGCGCTGATCAAACTGATCAAAACTGACGGAAAAGTGAATGTCCCGCAATATGATATGGTCGTCGATGGCCTTCGCGGACTGGTGTTGTCATCGGGGGGTATTTTGCATTTATACTCAAAATTGTCGCCTCGTGAGACCGAAATCTGCAATCTCATCCGTAGCGGCGCATCATCGCCGGAGATTGCCAAAAGACTACGTATTACCTTAGGAACCGTGAAGAAACATCGGGAGATAATTCGGAACAAATTCGGTATCTCAAATAAAGACATAATGTTAGCAGAATTTCTAAGGAAATTATAGGGCGTATATTAACATCTGTCCATTTGCGCGCCTTTTTCTCGCCTTGTCAAATATTCAAAACCTCCGATATTCAAGAACAGAATCTAGAGATCATGTTTTTTTCATCGTTGATTGATTCAACGCCAAAGACGGCGGCTTAAGGTTGCCAGACATCTTGACTGACATCGGGGACGTGGTGCTGAAAGTGGTGGGTTATACAACTGGACTGACAGCAAAGCGGCTTGACATCGGAACTGACATCTTTGACTGACACCGGATCGACACCTTGATAACCGGGGACAGCAGAGAGTGGCGCTTGAGACCGGGTTTGGAGCATACGGTTCGGATTTTGCAGGGGGGTGTGAATCCGAACTGAACCTGAGTCCGAATGTCATTGGGACAGCGAAGAGTCACTTTTTGTCCGAAGATGCTGCTTTCTTTGGTGCACAGGGGTATTGGCTCCCAGGGGGCGAACCAATACCCCTTTACTATTTTCCCCCAACCCTCCCTGCTTGTTCTTAACCATTTGAAATACAATAACGTATAGATAACGTCCAATTGTCGGCGGCGCGAAAGACCTTGCATTGGGCTCGGCTTGCCTCTATATTCATAACGATTTACATCAGATAGCGGACGCTTGTTGCCATGATAATCTCGCTCGAACCGGAAAGGTGATTGCCTATGCGGTGGTCGCGCAAAAAAGCAAAAAATGCCGGCGTTGACAGCGAAGCCATACTGGCCCAATTGCAGGGAAAATTCTCGCATTTTGTCGGACTGCTGGAATGTAACAGCCGCACGCTCAAGACTATCAGCGACATGGAGGAAAAGGCCCAGGGGGACTACCTGTTCGATATCAATTATATCCGCGCCAGCTACAACGATGTTATTTCCGATATCGACCATATCATCACTCACCTGTCGGCGCTGGGCGACGGCAAATACGGCGATTTACGCGATCGGTTTAACACGGTGCGAAAAAATATCGGCGCTCTTCTCCCCGGCAACAGGGAAATCACGCGCGATGACTATACGGCCGCTTATGATTTACTCGGCCGCGAAAACGCCGACTCGGTCGGTAGTAAAAACGCCCAGTTGGGTGAAATGAAATCGCGGCTCGGTTTGCCGGTTCCGGAGGGATTCGCCATTACCGCCTGGGCGTATCGCCATTTTGTCAGCGCCAATGACCTGCAAAGCCGGATCAATGAAAAACTCAGCGAACTCGATATCCGTCAATACAGCGATCTGGTGGCGGTCAGCGAACAAATTCAGGCGCTGGTGGTGGCGTCGCCGGTTCCGCAGGATTTGGAAGCCGCGATTTTACGCAGTTACAACGATCTGATCGCGCGGGCGCCGTCGGAACGCTTCTCACTTCGCTCCAGCGCTTTGGGAGAGGACACCCTGTTCAGTTTTGCCGGGCAGTATGCCACTTTTTTGAATGTCCCCGAGGAGGAACTGGTGGCCCGATACCGCGACGTTCTTGCCAGTAAATTCACGCCCAAAGCCATTTATTATCTGCTCAGTCATGACCTGTCCGAATCCGAACTGGCCATGAGTGTCGGATGCGTGTCGATGATCGACGCCGCCGTCAGCGGCGTGATTTACACCCGCGACCCGGTCGAGCCGGACAACGGCTGTCTGGTGGTCAACAGCATTTACGGTTTGGGTAAATATCTGGTCGACGGACGGCTGACGCCCGATACGTTTCACGTTTCCCGTGAGGATTTTTTACTGGATCACGCAACACTGGCAGTCAAACCGGTGTGTCTGGTGATCGATCTGGAAGGCGGAACGGTGGAGGAACCGGTGGCGGACTTTTTGCAAAAAGAGGCGTCGCTAACCGATGCTCAATTGCGGCAGTTGGCGGAATACGCAATGAAGCTGGAAGAACATTATGATTGCCCGCAGGATATCGAATGGGCGATCGATCGCGCGGGCAAGATTTATATTTTGCAGTCACGGCCTTTGCGCGTCTTGCGATGCGGAATCGTCGCGTCCGAACCGGATATCGAACGATTGCAGGTGCTGATCGACCACGGCACCCCGGTGTGTCCCGGAATCGGCGGCGGACCGGTGTATCAGGTGCGATCCACTCAGGATCTGGCGCGTGTGCCGGAGCACGCCGTGCTCGTTGCGCCGGGGCCGTTCCCCGGACTGATCACGGTAATGGGCAAGATCAGCGCACTGGTGACCTGTGTCGGAGGCATGGCCAGCCATCTGGCGACCATTGCCCGGGAGTTTCGCATGCCTACCCTTATGGGGGTCGAACTGGCGGCCGATTTGCCGAACGGGAAAGATATTACCGTGGATGCCTGCCGGGGGACGATCTTTGACGGGTTGCAGAGAGAGTTGATCGAGGTGCGTCGGGTGGATGAGGAAATATTCGACGACATCGGCATATTCACGATTCTCGAGAGTATGCTCGAACATATTTCGCCGTTGAACCTGCTCGATCCGACCTCGCCGGAGTTTATCACTGACAATTGCCGCACCCTGCACGATATCACCCGCTTTGCCCATCAGAAGGCGATGGATGAAATGTTTGCCGTCGCCGCCGGAGCGAAACGACGGCAGGAAGTCGGCGTGTTACTCAAAAGCACCATCCCCCTGCAAGTGAAAATTATTTATATCGACCGGGAGTACGAGGACTACTCGTCCAAAAAACACATTCCCGAAGACGACATGAAATCCAAACCGATGGCGGCCTTCTGGAAAGGCATTCATACCGAGGGATGGCCGTCGCACACCCCGACCCCGTCCGTGAAAGGTTTCATGGGGGTGGTCGGCTCGACGGTGGGCAAGGGCGGCGCGAACGGTTTTTCCGAAAGCAGTTTCGCGGTGCTCGGCGAGACATACATGATGCTCAGCCTGCGGATGGGATATCACTTTACGACCGTCGAGGCGATGTGCACCGAGGACACCAGCCGGAATTTCATCCGCATGCAGTACAAAGAGGGCGGCGCGACGATTGACCGGCGAATCCGGCGAATCAAACTGATCTCGGAAATCCTGCAGGAAATGGGATTCGAAAATCACAGCCGCGCCGATTTTCTCGATACGCTTATCACGTACAGCGACAGTGACACGATCGAGAAAAAACTCACGCTATTGGGACGGTTGACCATTCTTACCAAGCAGTTGGATATGGCGCTGTCGACCGATCAGGTGACCGCCTGGTACACCCGGGATATCATGGTCAAGCTCGGTTTGAAATCAAAAGACGAGGAAACCGCATGAGCGGCAAATCCGAAAGCGGGCGGGGGCTGTTTGCGACCCTGCTGAATTCCCCGTATCTGATTACGGTCAGTATTATTCTGTTTTTCATCATGGTGGGGACGGCATTTTTCATGGTGTATCAAAACGTCGCCGCAATGCGTGAGCGAATTTGCGCGGATTACAATCAGCATCAGCTTTTGCTGGCCCGTCAGGCGGTACGGCAAATCAACGATGAGTTTGCCCGGATAGAATCCGAGTACCGAAGCCTGCAGAGGCAGTACGCCAAACTTCATGATTCTCAAGAATTTATCGACATCGCAGAAGAATCCTCAAAACGCATGGCACCGGCGGGATTGTTGTCACTCGGCGTGGTCGACTTGCGGGACGGTTCAGGGATATCGTATAGACCAAATCGAGAGTGGCGACTGCCCTATATCTCAGAAAAGGGTATTCGATTTCTCAGGAGAAACTGCTCCTCGAACTTTTTTGCCTTTAAGGATTTCGAATGGATGGTCAATGACAGTGGGGATCAGGCATTCACCGGCGCAATCTGTATGCCGCTTAATCCCGATGATTCGCTTCATGCATTTCTTTACGCTGATTTCAATCTCACCGAAATTATCGAGCGCGCGGTGCGATTCCTTTCGTCCGAATACGCCGGCGAAGCCTGGGTGATCGACGGGGAAGGCACTTTCCTGTATCATCCCGACCGCGAATTAATCGGCAAGCGAGCATTCGGCGTTAATCTGCAATCCCGTCCGTTTGTTTTTATGCAACAGACCACCGAACCGCTTCGTGAACAGATGTTAAACGGCGAAGAAGGCGCCGGGCTATTCGAAAGCGCCCGCCATGATGCCCCGGTGAATCAGCCGTCTGGTCGCATTCACGCCGCTGGCCGGCCCGGTGTTCCCGGAGGATCGGGTCTGGACACTGGCGGTGTCGACCCATGCCGATGACGTTGCCAATGCGGTGCAGGACGTGTACACCAGCCATTTCGCCGCCGAGGTGCTTCTGATCGCCAGCCTGTTCGTGTTCGGCTGGCTGGCATTCTTGTACCAGCAAAAAGTCTCGCGCAAACTGCAAAAACGCGTCAGCGAACAACAGGAAATCATCGCCAGCATCATGAAAAACTCCATCGACGGAATCGTGTTCATTGACCTGCAAAATCGGGTCAAACTCTGGAATCGCGGGGCGGAATTGATTTTCGGTTATCGTGCCGAGGAGATGATCGGCCAGACTTTCCACTGCCTGATCCCGTCCGATATCGACCCGGATCAGGAATTGCGGCGGATATCCGAAGAAGTGACCCGCTACGGGTATATCCGTAATTTCCGCACGCACCGTATCACCAAGGACAACCATCGCATTTTGGTGGATATTTCGCGCACGCTGGTGCTTTCCGATGAAAACCGGGTGCTCGGGAGTGTGGCGATTATCAAGGATATCACCGAAGAGGTGGAAATGGATCAGCGCATTTACAACGCCGAAAAGCTGGCGTCGATCGGCACGCTGGCGGCGGGGGTCGCGCATGAAATCAACAATCCGCTCGGGATTATTCTCGGCTTTACCGATTTACTGCTGGAACGGTTCAAACCGGGCAGTCCCGAACATGAGGATTTGCGCATGATCGAGCAGAACGCGCAGAATGCCAAGCAAATCGTCGATGACATGCTCGGTTTCGCGCGCGTTACCGAGGGTTTCGAGGACACGGTCGATATCAGCCGGGGAATCGCGACCGTGGTCAAGATCATCAAAAGCACTCTCACCGGCAACAAAATCGACGTTGTGGTCAATCTGCCGGATCATCTTCCCCGGGTGTGCGGTGATGACCGCGAGTACCAACAAGTATTGTTTAATCTGATCAATAACGCCGTGGCGGCGATGGAATCGGGCGGTGGAACCCTGACCGTTTCGGCCCGTGAGCACGATCACGCGGTGTCGGTCGATATCAGCGACACCGGAGTCGGTATTCCGCTGGATATCCAGTCGCAGATATTCGATCCGTTTTTCACCACCAAGGAAGGCGGCGAGGGAACCGGGTCGGCAATGCCGCGATGAATATCACCTTCAGCACCACTGCCGCCGCCCACAAAACCGGACAGCCGTCCGGCTCCACGTTCACCGTCACCATGCCGGTGTGTACTTCCGAAGACCGCGATGAAGGAGAATCGGAATAATGCAGAGAATCCTGGTTGTCGATGACGAGCCTCACATGCTCAAACTGATGGAGCGCATCATTACCGAAAAGACGACGTTTCATGTCGATTTCACCAGCACGCCGCTGGAAGTGCCGGAGATGCTCGATCGGACCACCTACGATTTGATCGTGACCGATCTGAAAATGCCGGGAATGGACGGGATGGACATCCTGCACTATGTCAACGACCGCGAACGCTGGGAAAAGGTCATTATCATGACCGCGTTCGGCTCGATGGAAAAGGCGCTGGAGGCGCTGGCATTCGGAGTGTTCGACTACATCACCAAACCGTTCAAAAAAGAGCAGATCATTTTCACGATCAATCGCGCCATGCGCTGGCAAAGTATCAAACGCGAGATGTTGCAAATGTCACGGGCGTTCGACAGCGAACCGTATGAACACGCGGCGGACGTGTTCAAGCGGGAATACGTTCGGCGACTGCTGAAAAAACATGACAACGACCACAGCACGGTCGCAAAGATAACGGGATTGACCGAGGACGATATCGCCCGGCTGGCGACGGACGACCCCGCCGAACCGGAATCCTGACTCCGCCTGATCGCGCCGGCTTTGCCAAAACTATCTTGCGCATTACCCGTAAAAAGCCGATAGTTATATCAACGTACTATGCAAACCAGAAAAATCATACGAAGCCTTGTCGGCTGGGTACTCGCCGCCGTTATCCTGTACATGCTGTTTCGCACCGTCGTTAATAACTGGGATGATCTTCGCTCCTGGCAGTGGCAAATACACCCCGGAAGTGTCCTGCTGTCGGTGTTGTTTCTGGCGGCGGCGTATCTCGGCGCGAGTCTCGGCTGGCGAACCATCATCGCCGGATTCGGTCACCGCGTGAAAATCCGCGAGGCGTTTCGGGTGGTGTATCTGGCCCAGCTGGGACGGTACATCCCCGGTAAAATCTGGCAGGTGATCGGGATGGTCGGTCTGGCCAAAGAGCTGGGAGTCCCGTCGACGGTCTCGCTGGCCTCATTCGTACTGGTGCAGGCCTATGCGCTTCCGGCGGCCTTTTTGTTGATCTTCGCGATGATCGGATCGTCGGATCTGCTCTCATCGCTGATCGTGTACCGTGACATTTTCTACCTGTTTATGGCAGTGGTTTTACTGGTGTTTTTGATATTGTTTTTCAAGCCGGACGGATTGTCGTGGGCGCTGAATAAAATGCTTCGCCTGCTGAAAAAAGAGCCGGTCGAATATCGCCCGACGTTCGGCAACCGGGTGATGATTCTGGTCATTTATCTGGGAACCTGGGCCATGTTCGGCATTTCG
>CAZVNK010000065.1:8153-10408 GCA_964628115.1 uncultured Ignavibacteriaceae bacterium
GTTTCATTTTTTCCTGACCGCACTGCTAGCGGATGTTTATCAGACGGCATGGTATTCCGCCGGGACATATATCGCCGCGTATAATATCGGTTATATCGCCTTTTTCTCCCCGGGCGGGCTGGGATTTCGCGAGGGAATCATGACCGCCCTGCTGGCGCCGACACTGACCCAGCCGGTCGCCGCGTCGATAGCCCTGATCAACCGGGTCTGGATTACGATTGCCGAGGCCATAATCTCGCTTTTAGCTTTGCTGACCTATAAGTTCAAGGGCCGCAAAGAAGCCTGAATCCTTTCAAAAACCGAAAAACAACGTTTTTCCCGATTTCACGGAACGCTCGGCGTCTCATGCTGTTTTAGTACTGACTGAAACGATTGAGCATACCGCCGATACAAATAATATGGCAACCGAGGCATGAGAACCTTGTAAGATTACGGATTATGCAGTATAATGGCTAAAGCAAAAGAAAAAGATCGGAAACAAAATCAGGACACAACGGACGTGTCACCCTTTCAAATCAAAGATTGCGCACTGATTGTCAGTATTGCCGACCAGCTTCCGGCGCTGAATCTTCGAGAATTCCGGGAACGAGTCGCCACTTGTTCGATCGACTCGATTTATCATCATTTTTGCGAGACCGTGCTTCGCCCGACGTTCGACGATCCGGAGTTTCACAATGATTTCGCGCGCTGGGCACGACGGGGACTGCATGACCACGTCCTCGCCGAACGGCTGGAAATTCTCAATCCGTATGAATACGCCGACCTTAAAGATTTGCGCAAGGCGGTTTTGGATATTCTCGAAGATCGCCTGAGCGAAGTACATACCATTACCTGGGCGCTTCATGATAATCAGTTTTTCTTCCACAGCGCCACTACGGTGGTGTTCGATACCAGCCTGACGATCGATTCCCCGGAACATCTGGGAGAAGCGGTGTCGCAGATGACGACCGGATCGATTTATTACCATTTCTGGGAGGCGCGTCGACGCACCCCGAAGCACACCGACGATTTCACCGAATGGCTGAGAGGATGGGACGGCAAGGGCGCGAAAATGATAAAGGCGTTGTCGCGCATCGATTTTTATTATATGCGCCTGCGGGAATTGCAGTTAACGCTGGTTGATCTGTTTAATAGCATCTGCGGAAACGGAGCCGCCAAATGAGATCGCTTCGCGAATATGAAAAAATAGTAGGCCCGGCGGTTCTCAACCAGTTGGAGCAATTGGCCGGAAACCTGACCGGACTGAAAGTCGTGCATGTCAATTCCACCAAGACCGGCGGCGGCGTGGCGGAAATCCTCTCGTGGATGATTCCCTTCATGAGTGAACTGGGTATCAATGCCTCATGGGAGGTTATTCAGGGTGATGATCCCTTTTTTAATGTCACCAAGACGTTTCATAACGGCCTGCAGGGACAGCCGGTCAACCTGCTTCCGTCGCAGATTGCGGCGTATGAGGATACCAACCGGCGCAATGCCGAGCGACTGCGGCCGATTTTGGAATCTGCCGATATCGTGTTTATTCATGATCCGCAACCGGCCTATTTACTGAATCTCTGCCCCAACCGAAAAGGCAAATGGATCTGGCGATGTCATATCGACGCCAGCCATCCCGCGCGGTCGGTCTGGAAATATTTGCGCCCACTGCTGGAGGGATTCGACGCCAGTATTTTTTCGATGGCGGAGTTTTCCAAGTCACTGCCGCATCCGCAGTTTTTGATCGCGCCGAGTATCGATCCGCTCAGTGAGAAAAATATCGAATTGAGCGCCGATGAAGTCGCGAATGTCCGCGCGAAATACAATCTCGATCCCGACCGCCCGATTTTGACTCAGGTTTCCCGTTTCGACTGGTTCAAGGACCCGATCGGGGTGATCGAGGGATATCGTCTGATTCGTAAATTCGCGCCCGCTCAACTGGTGCTGGCGGGTGGCGGCGCGGATGATGACCCCGAGGGAGCCGAAGTATTGCGACTGGTCAAAGAGGCCGCGGCGGACATTCCCGATGTCAATATCCTGCTGTTGCCGTCGGATGCGCATCGCACGATCAACGCCCTGCAGAGATGTTCCTCCATTATCGTTCAGAAATCGACCCGTGAGGGATTCGGCCTGACCGTGACCGAGGGCCTTTGGAAAGGCAAACCGGTGATCGGCGGCGACGTCGGCGGAATACGTCTTCAGGTCATCAACTATCACACCGGTTTTCTGGTGAACAGCCCGGAAGGCATGACCCAGAAAGTACTCTACCTGCTCACTCATGA
>CAZVNK010000066.1:0-6661 GCA_964628115.1 uncultured Ignavibacteriaceae bacterium
TTTATACACGGATTCGCCTTCATGGTTCATTGCTCTCTACAACGTCAAGCGAGGCATGGTATTATCATCTCAATGCCGGCTCAGTTGGAATCCAGGTTGGGGCGGTAAATTTTACGTTTGACCGGTATGGAATAATACTGCTGTTCCTCTTTATCGTTGATATACCAGAAGGTGATCGAGTTTTCGAAACTGGTTTTCAGGCCCAGATCGTTCAGGATGATTTTGACCGGGATAGTATCATTTGGCTCCACATAGGTCGGGAATTCAAGATGATAAAAAGTGGTATCGGCTTGTGCCAAAGTCAGGGGAACATAGTCGTCCCAGCGGTTGACAATCGACACCTCATATTCCCGTTGGGAAGAGTCCCCGTATTGCGAGGCGATTAAAAAATGCGGCGTAACATAGACGGGAAAGAGATTCTCGATGTTTTCGATCACCCGGGCCTTGATATGAATACGAAGGGCGCGAATACCCGTATTGACGGCGTTGGTATGCACTTTGGGGTGACGATCCCGATGCCCGACAAAACTCTGACTGTCGAAGATGACGTGAATGAAGGTGCTATCGCCGGGGGGGATGACGTTTTTCCCGACGGTTACGGTCAGGCAGTCGGAAAATGTCTCGACTTCATTGATAACCAGCGGCTCATCGCCGATGGAGCGAACCTTGAAAACATGCACGAAATGCGCGCGTTGCGGAACCAGGCCAAATTCAACGGTGTCGTTTTCAATATCGATTTTGGCGTCGGCCATAGCCGTCATCGCGGCAAGAATCACCATGGCAAGGCAATACATTGTGGTTTTAATCACGACTCTATCCTTTTGGCGAGGTTTTTCTTTCTTGTAAACTCCTAAGTATACGCGGTTCCAGTGAAATCGCAATATTTTTTATGGTCGTCGTCGGCCGTGAGTTGATTTTTTGTCACGTAATGAGTATGTTAGCGGTTCGACGGCACGGTTGATGCCGTGCGCGCATATCGCGTATAATGATAATTGTTTGTTTTACATAGGGAGAAGATATGGACCCGAAAGCGTTTCTCGATGCTCACAAAGACGAGCGTATGAAGCAATTGTTTGAGTTTTTGCGGTTTCCGTCGGTATCGGCAAAAAGCGACCACACCAAAGACGTGCTGGCTTGCGCCGACTGGCTATGCAATCATCTCAATTCTGTCGGTATCGAATCGAAAGTCATGCCAACGGGGGGACACCCGGTCGTGTTCGGAAGCCGGATCGTTTCGCCGGACAAACTGACCGTGTTATATTACGGTCATTACGACGTGCAACCTCAGGAACCACTGGAATTATGGAAATCCGGGCCGTTCGAACCGGTTATCAAGGACGGATATATTATGGCGCGCGGGGCAACCGACGACAAGGGGCAACTCTGGACGCACGTGAAGGCGCTTGAGGCATATCTCTCGTCGGGCAATGAATTGCCGGTAAACGTTAAAGTGATAATCGAGGGCGAAGAGGAGTCCGGAGCGGAGAATCTGGCGAAGTTCGTCAAACAAAACGCGGACTTACTCAAGGCCGATATTATCGTCGTTTCCGACAGCGCCCAGTACGGCCGCAACCTGCCGGCGGTCACCTACGGATTGCGCGGCGTGACTTTTGTCGAGGTCAAAGTCACCGGCCCCGACCGTGATTTGCACTCCGGCAGTTTCGGCGGATCGGTGGCCAATCCGATTAATGTTTTGGCTAAAATGATCGGCGCTTTGCACGATGAAAACGGCCGAATTACGGTCGATGGTTTCTATGACGATGTGATGGATGTCTCGGATTGGGAGCGCGAGCAGTTCGGTAAACTGCCGTTCGATGAGAAAGAATATCTGGATAAAACCGGGGCGAAGGCATTGACCGGCGAGAAGGCATATACGGTGCTGGAACGTATCTGGTGCCGTCCGACACTCGATGTCAACGGTATTACCGGGGGATATCAGGGCGAAGGCGGCAAAACCATTATCCCGTCATGGGCAAGTTGTAAAATCACCTGCCGTCTGGTTCCGCATCAGAAAGAAGCGGATATCGCAGACAAACTGGAAGCATATCTTATAAAGCTCTGTCCCGATAAGGTGCATCTGGAGATTATCAAGCATGGCGGAGCGGCGGCGGTCGTGGTGCCGACCGACGGTCCGTGGCTGGAAGCGGCCGGACGCGCCATCAAGACCGGTTTCGGCATCGACCCGGTATTCACCAAGGAAGGCGGCTCGATCCCGGTAGTCGGGACGTTCAAGGAGGTTCTCGGAACCGACACGCTTTTATTGGGATGGGGACAGAGCGACGACAACGCGCATTCGCCCAACGAACGTTTTGCAGTCAATGATTTCGAACGTGGCTGTTACACGGCATTGGCGCTGATCGATGAGTTGGCGAAGGTGAAGGTGTAAGATGGATCTGGGCCTGAAAGACAAAACGGCGCTGGTTACCGGGGCATCAAGCGGTCTGGGATTCGCCACGGCGCTGGCTTTGGCCAGTGAAGGAGCGGGACTGGCGATTAATTCTCGTTCGCAGGATAATCTCAGCGCGGCGGCGGACAAAATCGAGGATGTCACCGGGCGACGGCCGATAACCGTGGCCGGCGATCTCAGCGGAACCGGGACCGCCGAAGTGATTGTCAAAACGGCCGCTGAACGACTGGGTTCGATTGATATTCTGGTTTCCAATGCGGGTGGGCCGCCGGCGGGGCCGTTTATGACCCACGATCAGGACACCTGGCGGCAGGCCGCCGAACTGACGCTTCATTCAGCCATTGACCTGACTCGCGTGGTAATTCCCATGATGCAGGCGAAAAAGTGGGGACGGATTATTTTTATTACCTCAATGGCGGTCAAACAACCGGCGGATAATCTGATTATTTCGAATACGCTGAGGGCCGGATTAACGGGTTTCGCCAAAACCATTTCCAATGAATTCGCGTCAGAGGGTATTACGGTCAACACCGTTTGTCCGGGTTATACCAATACCGAGCGTTTGGGATATTTGGCCAAAAATCTTTCGGAGCGGTCCGGGAAATCGGTGGAAGAAATCTTTCAGGGATGGAAAGACAGTATCCCGTGTGGACGTCTGGGCGAACCGGAAGAGCCGGCCGACATGATCTGTTTTCTGGCGTCGCAACGTTCGGCGTATGTTACCGGTGCGGCAATCCCCGTGGATGGTGGTTACATTAAAGGACTGCTTTAGTACACAGGGGGTAAGCCATAGGCAATAAATGGTATACGCATCAGGCGGGGCATGCGTTGCTTGAAGCCGATCGGAGTCCGGAGCCGCCTGCCCGGCCACTCTGGTTTGTGTTCGGTGTCCTGGTTTTTCATCAGGTGATTTCCGCCTGTGCGTTTCCCTTTGCCAAAATCGGGTTGAATCAGCTCGACCCTCTGGTATATGCTTTTTATCGTTTTGCAATTTCATCGGCCATTTATATCCCGGTATTATTCCGGCAAAATCGTAAAAGCAAGATCGTCCGGCGGGATCATCTGAAATTGTTCGGCATCGGTCTGTTGCTGATTCCGATCAATCAATTGGTTTTTCTGATCGGCCAGTCGCTGACGAGTGCGGGGCATTCGAGTTTGCTGTTTGCCACCACGCCGGTGTTTATTTATCTTTTGGCGATTTTCTTCCTGAATGAGAAAGCGACGCTCCTGCGCTCGGTCGGCATTATCGTGGCGCTGATCGGCGTGTATATCATTCTCTCCGGCGGCAATATCCGGTTTGGCCGGGAGTATTTTCTCGGCGATATCCTGGTTCTGCTGGCGGTGGTGGCCTGGGCGGCGGCAACGGTGATGGGCAAACCGCTGGCGCGCCGCTATGGGGCCTTTCGCGTTACCGGTTCGGCGTTGGTATACGGATCGCTGGTTTATCTGCCTTTCGGCCTCTATCAGGCCCTGCGAGCCGATTACAGCGCCGTTAACTGGCAGGGCTGGTTCTCGGTCGGATACATGGCGATAGTCATCTCAACGGGCGCATACGTGCTCTGGTACTGGGTGTTAAAGTATCT
The DNA here is from genome assembly GCA_964628115.1 of uncultured Ignavibacteriaceae bacterium. Taxonomy (GTDB): domain Bacteria; phylum Zixibacteria; class MSB-5A5; order GN15; family PGXB01; genus JAFGAL01. The sequence goes on from CAZVNK010000066.1 coordinate 3,991, forward strand.
TGAGGCTTCGCGGGCGGCGATTATGCAGAATCTTCAGCCGATTGTCGCGACTGCGGTTGCGGCGTTTCTGCTGAGTGAACCGATTACCGGCAGTCTGATTCTGGGCGGTGTTATCGTGATCGGCGGAGTGATTCTGACGGAAATTAGGTGACTGGCTTTCAAGCGATGTGTATATTATAATGATGAATGAAAAATCACAACCCCAATACAGGTATAATCAGAATATGGATGATTACATTAAAAACGACACCGGCAGTGAAACCTGGTCGGTATTCCGCATTATGTCGGAATTCGTGGACGGTTTCGAAACCCTGCGCTATCTTCATCCGGCGGTATCCATTTTCGGATCATCGGCCTTGCCGGAAGACAGCAAGTATTACAAGTTGGCGGTCGATATTGGCAAGATGCTCAGTGATGCCGGATTCGCGATAATCACGGGCGGCGGACCGAGTATCATGGAGGCGGCCAATCGCGGCGCGAAAGCGGGCAAATCCAAATCGGTCGGTTTGAATATTGAGATTCCCAACGAACAAACCGCAAACACGTATCAGGATATTTCGCTTCATTTCCGTTACTTTTTCGCGCGCAAGGTGATGTTTGTCAAGTACGCCTCGGCTTTTGTCATCTTGCCGGGCGGTTTTGGGACGCTCGACGAGTTGTTCGAATCGTTGACATTGATGCAGACCAAGAAGATTTTCAACCTGCCGGTGGTACTGGTCGGCTCGGAATTCTGGGGCTGCCTGATCGACTGGATTGTCTCGTCGCCGATCAAAGAGGGGACGCTGTCCAAAGCAGACCTTTCGTATTTTTCGCTGACCGATGATCCCAAAGAGGTTGTGCGGATAATCAAGGAAGGGTATGAGGACGTGCGTATGTCCCGCGCCATTTAAAGAAATATATCATGCACAAAGAAAAAGGCCGGATGATATGTCCGGCCTTTTGTGTTTTCTGTTCGGTTGGATGTCAACCGGCAAGATTCTCCTCGGAGAAGGCTTTCTCCAGTTCCGGATCGGTGAAAATACCGTCCTTGCGAATCAGCTTGTCATCGAAATAAATCTCACCACCGCCGTATTCGGCGCGCTGAATCAACACCAGATCCCAGTGAATTGCCGAGACGTTGCCGTTGGGCGCTTCGTCGTAGGAGCATCCGGGCGTGAAATGGAATGATCCGCGAATTTTCTCGTCGAACAGCGTGTCTTTCATCGGGTGCATGACAAACGGATTGACGCCGATCGCGAATTCGCCGATGTATCGGGCGCTGTCGTCGGTGTCCAATACCTTGTTCAGTTTGTCGTTGTCGTTGGCGCAGGTGGCTTTGACGATTTTGCCGTTTTCGAAGGTGAAGCTGATATCGGTGTAGACCGTGCCTTCGTACAGTGACGGCGTATTGTACGTGATCGTGCCGTTGACCGAATCGCGCACCGGGGCGGTGTAGACTTCGCCGTCGGGAATATTGCGCGTGCCGTCGCATTTGACGACGCTGATATCCTTGATGGAAAAAGTCAGGTCGGTTCCGGGGCTGACGATATGCACTTTGTCGGCTTTCTGCATCAGGTCGACCAGCGGATCCATCGCCTTGGACATTTTGGCGTAATTAAGATTACAGACGTCGTAATAAAAATCCTCGAACTTTTCCTGCGAGGTTTCCGCCAGCTGGGCCATGGCGCTGTTGGGGTATCGCATCACCACCCACTTGGTGCGTTTGACGCGCTCCTCGAGATGCACCGGTTTGTAGAATATTTTCTGGAAGGCTTCGCGGCGTTCCTGCGGGATATCGGCGAGATCGAACGAGTTTTCCGAGCCGCGAATGCCGATGTAAGCGGCGGCCTTTTTCATCATATCGAGATGAAAGTCGGCGAGTCGTTTGAACTGATCGTCGGTCGCGCTTCTCAGATACTGCCGCATCAGCGATTCATCGTTGTAATACCAGAACGGCACGCCGCCTTTTTCGGTGGCGTAGCGAATCAATTCTTTTCCCAATTCCAGCGAGGCCAGCCCCTTGACTTCGATGTAGACGATTTCACCGGGTTGAAGATCAACCGAGTAATCGATCAAATTCTTTGCCAGTAGCGTATTTCGTGGGTCTTTCATAGAAAATTCCTTTCCTGTTTGCACGAATAATAAGGCAAAAAGGATGGTTTGGCAAGCGGTCCGGTTCGAATATCCGCGTATATTTCCGTGAACATTCGCATTGCTTTGTTTGTTTTCGTAAGCATGGACAACAATCGCACGTACGCCATCCACGTCGGCACTTCCGGTTACAGTTACAAGGACTGACTGGGCAATTTCTATCCGCAATTTTGTCCCACCAAGGATTTTTTACGGTTTTATGCCTGCGTGTTCAGCACCGTGGAGATAGACTCCACGTTTTATCGAATACCGGCGGAAAAGACCGTTGCCGGCTGGTATAAAACCACTCCCGATCATTTTGTCTTTACGGCGAAGTTTCCGCGAACGGTAACGCACGAGGGCACAGCGGAGACGCGGTTGGCCGAGGCGGGACGATTCGTGAATGCCATGAAACCGCTTGAAGAAAAACTCGGGCCGTTTTTACTGCAGTTTCCTTACAGTTTCAAACCGTCCGAGCACGGAACACTCCTGAAAGAGCTGGTGGCCGGATTGCCGGACGACGTCCGAAAGCCGGAGCGGATGCAGCGCCCGCACCCGAACG
>CAZVNK010000066.1:6671-10399 GCA_964628115.1 uncultured Ignavibacteriaceae bacterium
CTGGAAGTCCGCAATCGCAAATGGCTGACCGGAGAATTTTATGACCTGTTGAAATCTCGCAAGATTGCACTCAGTCTGGTCGATCATCCCTGGATGCCAAGGGAAAGTGAGTATACATCGGACTTTCTGTACGTGCGGCTTCTGGGTGATCGCAAGAAGATCGAAAACGATTTCAGCTTTATCCGCAACGATCGTACGGAAGATATACAATGGTGGGCAAAGCTGATCGAGGAGTTCTCGCGGGAACGGGGCGAGGTGTATGGGTATGTCAACAATCATTACAGCGGGCATTCGCCGACCACCGCCCGGAATTTGATCGAAATGCTTCAGTCTTAAGACGGCCTTTTTCTTCTTCTCCATTGTCAACGGAATCGTAATTTATCTTGTGTTCGGGCTTGTTCTGATGCAAATTAACGTCAGTGATTCTCCGGACAGGGAAAGGATATGCCATGACTGAACAAAATCCCATTGAAAGATATTTACAGGTGACAGTCGGTGAACGAATAGTATGCGTGCCTGTCTCGAACATAGGCGAAATCGTCAATCCCGAACAGGACCGTCGCCTGACCGATCAAATCGTATCCGGCAAGGGACAACTGGTTGTCGGCGATCGTGAAATGCCGATGGTCGATTTGCGGCGGGTGTTCGATGAACCGGCGACGTTGTCGGGTGATACGTGTCGTATCCTGCTGACGCGTCATGGCGATCAGGAACTGGCATTGCTGGTCGATTCGACCGAACGCATTCTGTGTCCGGAAATTTCGCAGATAGAGTCATTCGGTGCATCCGATGATGAACATGGCCGGGAGCCGATATCGGCGAATATTGTCTGGGAGGATCAACGCTATCCGGTGATTTCCGTCGCCGACGTATTCACATTGGTTCGGGCCGGGAGGTGACATGCTGGTATGCATTCCCGGTGATATCAATATTGTCATGAATCCTTCACTCCCATGAACATGTCGGAGTTACATATACTCTACACGGCAATCGGCAGGGGGCATCCCTATTATCTTGACGGCGTGGTCGAGTCGTTATCGCGTGAATATCCCGATCGGATTCACGCAAATGTCACCGACGTATTTTCGCTGTCGCACGGACTTTCTCTGCAGTTGTGGCGGATGGTGCGGGCGATGTACCGTCGCGGCGGGCAGAAAGGAATCGGGCGGGGCGTTTATAAAATCATCCGTAGTGACAACAAGCCGTTTCACTACGGCATCGGCGCCCGACTGTTGGCCGGAGGAATAAGAAAGTATTTTACCGATCATCCTGGGCCGACACTGGTGGGACATCCGCTGTTGGTCCCGATGTTGAAAGATCTGGTTCCGGTGTATTATCAGCACGGGGAAATATCCGCTCCGGTACAGGCCGCGGTCGACGGGGCGCGTAGAATCTTTGTTCCGACCGAGTCTTGCCGAAAACAATTCATGCAACATGGCATCCCGGTGGACAAGCTATCCGTGACCGGGTTATGTGTCGAACGTCCGCTGGTCGTGTCCGCGCAAAGCAATTACGAAAACCGACGGTATCGGATAGAACGTGCGCCGTTATTGACCGGAGTGTTTTATTCATCGGGCGCGGAACCGGAAAACCACGTGCGGAGTATTTGCATCGGGGCGCGATCGTTGTTGCATGCCGGACATCAACCGCTGGTGTACTGCGCGGCGGGGGGACGACTGGAAGGGGCGTTGAGCCGGATGCCGGAAGCATTCCGGATCAGACCCGATCAGGATGACTTTTCGTTTGAAAAAGCGATAAAGGAAAAGAAAATCCTGGCGGTGATTTATAGCGGGCGCGAGGCGTTGGATCATCTGACGGCAATTCCGTTCAAGTATTTCGATTTTGCCGTGGCGCCATCGCATGAACGTACCAACTGGGCGGTGGGACTCGGTTTGCCGATGTTTATCCTGCATCCCGTGATCGGGCCGTTTTCACCGTTGAATCGAGGGATCATGCTCGATCAGGGCGTGGCGGTCGATTTGCATCAACCGGAAACGCTCGGCGAAGCCGTGACGGCGATGCGTACCGACGGGCATCTGTCCGCGATGGCAGAGAAAGGTTGGGGAGTGCATGACATCAACGGATTCACCGCAGTGACAGATTATATCGTGCGTGACATCGAGCGAAAATCGTAATGCCTTCATATTTTAAAAAGTTCGATCATCGGCTTTGGATTTTGTCGTTGGGATGGTTTTCATCGGCCGTTGGTTTTTCTTTGTCCCTGCCATTTATTTCGATTTATTTTCATTCCGAGCTTGGGGTTTCGCTGACCGGAATCGGCCTGTTCTTCGGCATTTCGGCGGTAATCAGGACGTTTTTCCAGACGATGGGGGGGGAGTTGTCGGATCGACTGGGACGGTACTACATCATGGTCATTGCGCAATCGGTACGGGCCGTGTTGTTTCTGGTCATCGCCTATGTCATGTCGATGGGCGCAGGCTTTCTGACGATTGCCGGCCTGCTGATTGTCAATTCGATATTCGGAGCCTCATTTCAACCGGCCGCCAATGCCACCGTGGCCGACGTGGTCGACAGCAAACATCGCACCGAGGGATACGCCGTGGTGCGGGCGGCGGCGAATCTGGGATGGGCCGCCGGACCGGCGCTGGGCGGATATATGGCGGGTATGTCGTATTCGGTGCTGTTTGTCCTGTCGGGGATAATGGCGCTGGTATCCAGCTCCATTATCGCCATTTTTCTGCGTGATATCAGACACAAACAACCCCGGCGCGATTCCTTTCGCATCAAGGATGTTTTTGCCATTCGCAAGGATCGCAACATGCTTCGCCATGTACTGCTGGTATTCATGGTGTATCTGGTGGTTTCCCAGTTGATTGCTCCGCTGTCGCTGTATGCGGTGGAGTTGCGCGGTTTGACCGAAGGGCAGTTGGGATTTCTGTACACGATCAACGGCCTGTTGGTGGCCGGTTTTCAAATACCGGTTACGAGACTGTTGCGTTCTCTGCGATATTCCAGTCAACTGGCGCTGGGCGCGGCTATTTACGGCATCGGCTATTTCTGCGTGGGAATGTCGTCGACGTTTCCGCTGTTTCTTCTGGCCATTATCATCATCACTACGGGAGAGAATTGCATTTCTCCGCCGGCGCTGTCCATTACCGCGAATCTCGCGCCGACGGGTTATATCGGCAGGTATATGGGAGTGTACGGATTCGCCGTTTCCGGCGGTTGGTCGCTGGGACCGTTGTTGGGCGGAACCCTGCTGGACTGGGCCAAGCCGGATTACATGTACGCCTGGGGAATAATCGTGGGGGTGGCGCTGATCGCGTCCCTGGGATTTTTACGCCAAACCGGACGGATCCCGAAAGAATTCAATTTGTATCGTCAATAGCCTATTTGATAATAACCAGTTTAACGATCTGTCGTCCCAGATCCGAATCGACCGTATAGTAATATATTCCCGACATAACCGTCATCGTGTTACGAGAAATCAAATCCCACTGATCATGCGAACTACCGGGCGCTCCCTGGGGATAATCATGGAATATCTCACGAATCAGATCGCCGTCGATGGAGAAAATACGGATCGCGCATTTATGCGGAAGATTGGCGAAATGAATTGCCCGGGTGCGTTCCGCGGGAAGATCGGGTTCCTCCCAGCCCTCGAAGTGTTCCCGGTAGCCGCCGTCGATACGGTACGGATTGGGATAGACCACGACGTTCAATTTTTCAGCCTCGACCTTTGTCGCCGAATTCTGGGCGAACTCACG
>CAZVNK010000067.1:0-273 GCA_964628115.1 uncultured Ignavibacteriaceae bacterium
GGAAGGGTTACTGCGCGGGACTGAAACCGCGCCGTTGACCGACGCCGAGTCCTCCCGCCTGATGACCGATTTGAACGACAACATCGACCGACTGGAACATCAGGCCCACGGCTGGAATCGTTTCGGTATTCGCTACGGCATTTCACTGGCGGCGATTTTACTGCTGGTGGGAGTATCCATGATGAGTCTCGGCCCGGTCGATTATTATACCGCCGACGTGAGTTATCTGACCCAGGTCTATTATGAAGAGATGGACTCGGTCAGTACGGAAAT
>CAZVNK010000067.1:299-6225 GCA_964628115.1 uncultured Ignavibacteriaceae bacterium
GTCGATGCCTATTTGTGGCAAGGCAGTGGCGGGACGGTCGATGAAGTGATCGGTGAGTTGACGATCGAAGAGTACGAATATCTTAAGAACAATCTGCAGGTTGGAGATATATTATGAAACGGAAATCAGTTATGATGGTGATGGTGTTGCTGGCCATGTGCTGGATGAGCGATGCTCTTCGGGCACAGCCGGGACCACCCGATGCATCACCCCCGGATGGGATGCCGACGCCGCAAATGAAGGATCTGGAAAATCTGCGACTGCTGAAGTTGCTGGACGTTCTCGATCTGACCGAGGAGCAATCCCCGGCGTTCATTGCGGCTTTCAGTCAATTCCGAAAAGAAGGAAACACGCTTCGTGAAACGGTCGAAGCGGAAGTGAGCGAACTGCTGAAGGCCGAACCGCCCGATGAGACGAAAGTCGGCGAGCGGGTGAAGCGTATCGACAAGTTGCGCGTTCAAAGAGAACAGAGCGTGGTGAACTTCCATACCAAGGCCGCCGAAATTCTGACCCCGGTGCAACTGGGGCGCATGGTGGCTTTTGAACTGCGCTTTGATCGGGAATTGATTGAACGCATCAGAGGATTCAGGGGTGGCCGGAGAGGATCGAAGTCACCGGGTAATGACGATTTTTGACAACAATTGAGGAGGTATTCCCATGAGACGCAGTCTACTTTTTACAGCCATGACGGTTCTGATCATTGCCTCTGTCGCCGTTGCCAATCCCGGTCAGCGGGGGCCGATGGCTTCGGGCGGTGGCATGTGCCTGCCGGACGGTGACGGTCCCAGAGGCGGCGGTCACGGAGACGGAACGATGAGAATCGGTATGCTGTTGATGATGGCCGATGAGATCGGTCTCGATCAGAAACAGAAAGATCAATTGATCGATTTGCATCAGAAGTTCGGTTTACAGCGGATCGAAATGAAGGCCGATCTGGACAAGGCCGAGTTTAATCTGCAACACCTGCGTATGACCGATGGAGCCGAAACGACCATTCTCGCCGCGATGGACGAAGTCGGCGAGCTTCGGACCGAAATGCAGAAAATGCGCTATCAGCACCGTCAAAAGGTCAAAGATGTTTTGACGGCGGAACAGACCGAAAAACTATCCGCGTTGATGAAAGAACGCCGACCACAGAACGGACAGGGATTACGAGGCGACGGCCAACGCCAAAGTGATTCCCCCGATGCTCCCCGTGGCGCGGGTCGGCGAGGTTGGTAACCAGCATTCCCCCAGTGCGATACCAACAAAGAGGCAGACGATTATCGTCTGCCTTTTTTTACATTAAAAAACAGGCCTGTCAATATGGCAGGCCTTGACATTTTGACTTCGTATCATTAACATTCCGTTATGTCAAGTAAAGCACATTTTATCATTGATTATTTATCCTACATGGCCAAGCACCCGCTCAAGATTAAAGAGCTGGCCAGTGAACTGAAAGTCTCCAGCAAGGATTACCCCGCTTTCCGGCGGCTGGTGAAACAATTACTGGACGAAGGCAAACTGGTCAAGCTTCGCCGGGGACGAATCGGTGTACCTTCGGAGTTAAATCTGGTGGTCGGCGTGATAGCGATATCCAAAGCGGGTGTCGGCACCCTCGTCTCCGAAGCCGGAGATTCGATCATCGTTACGGCGCAGAACCTCTCGACCGCACTCGACGGCGACAAGGTGATGGTGCGGGTCGGCGCTACGGTGGAGGAGCAACTCACCGGCAAGGTGATCAAGGTTCTGGAAAGGTCGCAGAAGAATATCGTGGGTGTTTTTCACCTCGGCAAACATTTTCATTTCGTGGAGCCGAACAAAAAACGTATTCACCGTGATATTTATATCCCCAAGGCGTTGTCAAAGAACGCCCGCGACGGTGAACGGGTGGTGGTGCGCATTACCGAGTGGGATGAACCGTATCGCAACCCCGAGGGCGAGGTCGTGGAGCGAATCGGAGTGCCCGGCAAGCCGGGAGTCGATCTGCTGACGGTTATCAAGACGTACAATCTGCCTGAGGATTTCCCGCCGGAAGTGATGGCGGAAGCCGAGACGGTCGGCGAATTGTACAATCGCAAGGAAATGGATCGTCGCCGCGATTTTTCGAAAGAGATCGTGTATACGATCGATCCTTCCGATGCCAAGGATTTCGATGATGCCGTGACCGTGTCGAAAACCGACAAAGGGTATCGTCTGGGCGTGTTTATCGCCGATGTCTCGCATTACGTGCGGGACAACACCGCTCTCGACCGCGAGGCGTTCAACCGGGGCAACTCGGTCTATCTTCCCGGCAAGGTGATCCCGATGCTTCCTGAGCAATTGTCCAACGATCTTTGCTCGCTCAAGCCGAATCGTCGGCGTCTGGCCTTTGCCGTGCTGATGAATTTCAATAAAGGCGGCAAACTACTCAACTGGGAAATCGTCGAGGCGGTGATAAAATCACAGGCGCGATTATCCTATGAAGACGTGCAGGAGTATTTCAATACCGGCAAGATCGCCCCGCGTTTGAAACGGGTGGCCGACAATCTCACGCTGGCCCGCGAGTTGGCGCAGATTCTGTTGAAACACCGCATGCAGGAGGGATCGCTCGATTTCGATTTACCGGAGGCCAAGGTGGTGCTCAACAAGGCCGGTGAGGTGGTCGAGCTGGGTAGCCGGGTGCGTCTGGAATCACATCGACTGGTGGAGGAGTTCATGCTGGCCGCCAATCGTGCCGTGGCGTTGGAGGTTTTCCGCAAGGGACATAAATTCCTGTATCGTGTCCATGACCGGCCGGACATGGAAAAGCTCGAGGCGTTCTCCTATCTGGTCAGCCGACTCGGGTACAAATTTCCGGTGTCGCCGAATATGAAACCGATACAATTCTCGCGCTTTCTGGAAAAGATCAAAGGCCGGCCGGGGGAGGAATTACTCAACGAGTTGATGTTGCGGTCGATGAAGAAGGCGGTGTATCAGCCCCGGGATATCGGGCATTTCGGTCTGGCGTTTCCACACTATACGCATTTCACGTCGCCCATCCGACGCTATCCCGATTTGGTCGTGCATCGCCTGCTCAAGATTCTGGCGAAAGGTCGTTATCCGGCGAGTCTGGACAAGCGGCTTGACGGTATTCTCAACAATGTCGGGTATCACTGTTCCGAAACGGAGCGCACCGCCGAAGCCGCGGAGCGCGACGCGATCAAGATCAAGCAGGTGCAGTACATGACGCGCCGGGTCGGGGATCGGTACGACGGCGTCATTTCCGGCGTCCTCAGTTTCGGCTTTTTCGTCCGCCTGCATGACACCGGTGTCGAGGGGATGGTGCGCTTGTCCAGCCTTGACGACGATTATTACCGTTTCGAGGAAAGCAGTTATCGTTTGGTCGGGCGTCGCACCGGGCGAGTGTTTCGACTCGGCGATCCGGTTTCGGTGGGAGTGCTGTCGGTCGATCCGTTGCGTGGTGAGATCGACCTGTTTCTGGTCGACGACACCAAGGCCAAGCCGCCGGGGCGGCGCAAACCGCTCGATGACACCAAGGCCAAGCCGCCGGGACGGAGTAAACCGCTCGATGACACCAAGGCCAAGCCGCCGGGACGGAGTAAACCGCGAAACGGCAAACGCGGCAGTCGGAGAAAACGATGAAGCGTAATGTGCTGGTTGTGGCCAGGCCGGAGGATTTGTCACGACAGTACGATTTCGATACGGTGCTGGCTCCTTTGGGAGAAACGGTGACCGAATGGTCGCTGGTCAATACCATTCTCAAAGAACGTCATGTCGATCTTATTCTGGTCGATGATTCCTTTCCCGGTATAACGCGGGCGGTGATTCGGCGACTGCGAATGCGCGCCCCGCTGGCCGACGTGTGGAAGGTGACCGCGAGACGGGGAGTTCGGGATGACGAGGGGTTGTTCGACGGGATTATTGCCGTCGATGGCGGTCGCGAGGAAGTCTCCAATAAAGTCACGCGAATTCTATATTTAAAATCCCTGCTCGACACATACGACATGGTCGGTCGCTCCGAAAAAATGAAACTGGTGGCCGAGACGATCGAGCGAATCGCTCCGACCGATATTTCAGTCCTTATCATCGGCCCATCGGGAAGCGGCAAGGAGCTGGTGTCGCGGGCCATTCACAAGTACTCACGGCGTGCCGGGAAGCAAATGGTGGCGGTCAACTGCGGCGCATTGGCCGAGGGCGTGCTGGAATCGGAATTGTTCGGGCATGAAAAAGGCGCGTTTACCGGATCGGTCGGCAAACGGGAGGGATTGTTCCGTCAGGCCGACGGTGGCACGATGTTTCTGGATGAAATCGGCGAAACCAAACCCGATATGCAGGTAAAATTACTGCGCGTTCTCGAGGACGGCATCTATTACCCGGTCGGAAGCGACCGTCCGGTGCGAGTCGACGTGCGCGTAATCGCCGCGACCAATCGCGATCTGGATGAGGCGATTCGGGACGGGATGTTTCGCGATGATTTGTACTATCGACTGGGCGTGGTGAAAGTCGTCCTGCCGCCGTTATTCGAGCGTCCCGGCGACGTGCTTCCCCTGTTGTGCGCGTTCGCGAAAAAAGAAGGCATCGCGGGATTTTCGGAATCGGCGATCGATTTGCTGACGCGTTACGACTGGCCCGGCAACGTGCGGCAGTTGCGAAATTTCGTTACGCGTATGGCGGCGCTGTATCACGACCGAGAAATTTCATCCGCCGACGTCGAGGGATATCTCGCCGAGCAGGGAATGAAACAGAGACAATTGCCGGTGGCGACCGGACATACGTCCGAAGAAGCCGGGCATGAACTGATTTATCATGCGCTGATACAGCTCGGTAATGAAATTAAAATGCTACGAGAGTTGATCCTGTCCAATCTCCCGGCCAATCATGATTTCGAGGCGGAACCGGATATGAACGACCATGCGCCGAAAACCGATGCCTCCATCAGTGATATGGAGCGGCAATTGATCGCCGCCGCCCTGCGCGCCACCGGGGGCAATCGCAAGGAGGCCGCCGAGCGGCTCGGGATCGGCGAGCGAACCCTGTATCGTAAACTCAAAAAATACAATCTCAATTGAAGACTTATCTGACCATTGCGATTTTCTGTGCGTTGACGGTGCTCGGTCTTTGCCGACCGCTGACGGCGCAGAGTTTGTCCACGAAGGTCTACCCGACTGTCGAGGAAGCCCATGAGGCGTACCTGAGAGGGGATGTCGACTACGACACCTATCTCATTCTGGTCGAGATTTTGGAAGCCGGAGTGGACAGCACCGAGTTGTACCTGTTGAACGAAATTCCCAACGTGGATTATTTCCTTCGTGTCTGGCGGGAGCGGGCATCATCGATGGAACGCGAACAAACGGAGTCTGCCTTGCAGGATACCACGATCGAAACCGATACCGGATTGCCGCACGGATTCGTGCGCACCAAACAGACCAGAATCATGGACGAAGACGAAGCCGACAGAAGTTATTACTTTCTCAAATCGACCGTGTCCGAGCAATGGTCGGTGGAAGGCAAACTGAATCGGGAGTACGAAGATCGCGCTGAGTTCACCCGGCGGTCGCTGGTGTATCGGGCGCGGCGCGGCCCACTGAAGAAAGTCATTATCGGCAATTACACCGCTCGTTACGGACTGGGCGTGTCGGTCGGGTACCGGGGGCGTTTTATCGACAAGTCCGATGACGTCGCCGAAGAAAGCGCGTTGTTTCCGATTTACGGCGGGTTCAACGGTTTGTATGTCGAGGGAAAAGGCCGTCGGGACGCCGTGAAATGGATGATACATTACGACCAGAACCAAAATCATCGCCTGCGTATGGTGGCTATGGATTATATCAAGCGGCTGAACCGTTTCAGGGTCGAGGCCATCGTTCTGGGCGGGGAGCTTGACAACCGGGAGACCGACAAGTCATACAAGTACTATCAATTGGGGGCCTGTGTGCGATATGCGTCGGTGGAGTACGATGCCGCCGTC
>CAZVNK010000067.1:6235-10366 GCA_964628115.1 uncultured Ignavibacteriaceae bacterium
ATCTTGGTCACACGGATGAAGAGGAGCTTAAACAGTCCGATGCCGCCGTCGAGATCGCCATCCCCCGCTATGCCGATAACGTCGTACCGGCGGTGCTGTTCGAGGGAAGCTATGCCGCCGCGCCGTTGCACCTTCGCGTCTCGGCCTGGCGGTACGGCGACGACTATCTCAATTTCACCGGCGGAGGACGGTCGGGATCGCAGTACCATACCGTCACCATCGACAGTCTTGATTTCGAATTCCGCGACCGGCGCAACGATCAACGGGGAGTTCTGCTTCGCGGGGAAACCGAACTGTCCGATCGATTCACGTATACTGCGTCGTTTTCGCTGTACGGGCAGGATCGGTTCGCCTATTATGTCAGCAGTTTGATCGGACTGGAATACGCACTGGACGACAACAACACCCTGCGCGCCGACTATCGGTATGAGCGCGATGCCGACGAGCCGGAAACCATTACCGATCACGAGGTCCGAATGGAGGGGCGGAATACCGGAAAGCGGCATGCCATCCGTTCGTATATCGGATACAGCCGGGACAGACAATCCCGGGAGTACCTGTCCTGTTTTGCTCGTGTGCGCCTGACGACCGAACCGCTCGGCAGTTTGGAAACCTGGTTCGATCTCGATAAAATTAATATTCAGCATGGCGGCTTGGATTATTTTTATGAATATATACGGGAAGCTTTGCCGGTGTTGCCGTATCTGGAAGTGGGCGTGAAGTATTCCTATCGATACAGCACGTCCGGTGAACGGTCGACGTTTTATCTTGACGCGGAGGCAAGATGGTAAGATTACGGGTGGTGTTGATAATGTTGGGGCTGGTTTTACTACCGATAGTCACGGCCGGGGCGGATATTATCATCAACGAGGTTCTGGCCAATGAGCCGGGGAGCGACAAGTCACTCGAATGGATCGAGTTTTACAATACGTCCGGCAGTCCCCGGTCGCTGGCGTTTTACAGTTATAAAATCAGCGGCGTTTCTTACGGTTTTCCCGTCGCAAGTATCGGCCCGTACGAGTATTTTATCGTCTGCGCGGAACTGGTGAGTACCGACGGCTCACCCGATTTCGAATCGACCTGGGGGAACGGCAATGACGTCTGGGATCCCAACGATCCCGGCGAGGACATTCGGGTCTTCGAGGAATCGGGGCTGAATCTGGTCAACGGCGCCGACACCGTGATTCTATACTATTCCACCAGTGTGGCCTCGGTGTTCGGATGGGACCGTTCGGGACTGGACGGTGTTTCGTGGGAACGGTACACGGTCACGTCGGGTTTTATCGACAACTCCATCGACTCGCGCGGCGCCACGCCGGGAGAAGTGAATTCCATCACCCCGCGCCAGTTCGATCTGGCGCTTGAAAATCTGGAAGCCGTGGTTTATGACGGAAACACGACACTGTTTACGTACATGATAGTCAACAAGGGTGCGCAAACCGCCCCGAACGGAATGGTTTCGCTGTACTACGATCCCGATAACGACGGTGTGGTGTCTCCCGCCGACTTGATCGTGGCGGTACCTTACACGGCAGTGGCGGTATCGGATACGTTATACTTCGTGGTCGGAGAAATTCTCAACGGTATGTATGCCCGAGTGCTGGCCCGGCTTCCCGACGACGACCGTCAGGAAAACAATGCCCTGACGGTTATCGCACCCGGTGAGGATTTCCCCCCGGTGATACTGACTGAATTTCTGCCCGATCCGGTTTCGCCGCTGAATTCGGAATGGGTGGAGTTGTACAATCGCTCCGCGGATGCGGTCGATCTCAACGGATGGATGCTCGGCGACAACGACGGCTATGTCTCCATCAGCGCCGAATCGCTCGTGATCGAGGCGGGCGATTACCTGGTGTTGTGTCAGGACAGTCTGGCCATGCGGGATTACTATGCCGCTCTCGATTTCCCCCTGCATGAACCGGCAAGCTGGCGGCAGTTGAACAACAATGAAGCCGACATGGTGATCGTGCTTGACGGGTACGCCTTCATCGCCGACAGTATGCGCTACGACAATACCTATGGCGACAATCACACGTGGGCGTTCGATAATGCCGAATGGGGATGGTCATCCACACCGGGAGGCAAGCCCGGAGCGCCCAACGACGTGTTGCTTCCGCCGTCCGCGCCGGAAATTCGGGTAACGGTTACGCCCAATCCGTTCTCGATTTCACGTGACGGTCATGCCACGATCGACTTTGAAGTTCCCGAGGGGGAGGCCATGACGGTCAGCATCTATGATCGCGAGGGGAGAGTGGTCAGAACGTTTTACGAAGATCAAACCCCGTTCGAATACACGCTGGAATGGAACGGCACCGCCGACAGCGGGCGACGGCTTCCGGTCGGCATATATATTCTCTATGTCGAGGTGTTCGGATCGGATGACTACAAACAAACCATCGTGGTGGCGCCGTGATATGAGAACACTGATATGCATACTGATCGTGATGATTCCGGCAATGGGTTTCGGCTACGGCATCACTGGTGGCCGCGATGTCGGTTTGGGTGGGGCGGTACTGCTTTCCGCGCCGAGTGCATCGGATCTATTGGCCTGCCCGTTCGCAATGGTTGACAAGAACCGTCTGCTGGTCGAATCGGGATACAGCCGCAAATTCGAATTATCCGATCTGGATGAGATATACGCATGCGCGGGATATCGCATGGGGGCGGTGACCGCGACAGTCGGGATGTCGCAATTCGGCAAGTCGGATTATTATCTGGAGCAACTGCTGAGGGCGGGACTGGCCGTGAACTACAAGTATTATACGGTCGGGTTGACTCTGTCCGGCAAAACGGTCGAATTCGGAAACCGGGCCGATGATTTTCGCGCCGCCGCGATCGGTGTCACGGCCGGAGTCAATTACGGACGATACCATTTCGGTCTGAGCGCCGATAATCTCAATCATCCGAAAATCGCCGAAAACTCGGAAGCGGATTATCGTCGGGTCGGCGTGTATCTCGAACTCGAAGGCCCCGCGCGCTACTGTCTGTGCGGACGATTGCTGATGGAGGAACACGCCAAACCGCGCGCCACGGTCGCGCAGTATGTTCGGTTGTATCGTGACAACGCCCTGTTCTGGAATGTCAGCACCAAACCCATGACGTACGGCGGAGGCGTGGAAATCGCTTATTCCCGTTTGCGGGTGCGCTATGCCGTGTCTCATCATCCGGCTTTGGGATTCACGCATGCGGTGTCGCTTGGTGCGAACCTGTTCGGTAACGAGTGAGGAGCGGATGGAAAAGTTGACGTCACGGGAACGAGTCGAACGGTACGAAAATAAAATACTGGCGCCATACGCCTGTTTTTCATCGGAATCCCGAGGCCGCAAGTATCGCCAGGCAAGGCATCCCATCCGTACCGCGTTTCAACGCGACCGGGATCGGGTCATTCATTCGGCGGCATTCCGGCGGCTGGAATACAAGACACAGGTCTTTGTCAATCATGAGGGGGATCACTATCGCACCCGGTTGACGCATTCCATCGAAGTCGCGCAAATCAGCCGCACCATCGCACGGGCGCTGGGTCTCAATGAAGACCTGACCGAGGCCATCGCGCTGGCGCACGATCTGGGGCATACCCCGTTCGGACATTCCGGCGAGGAAGTCCTCAACGAATTGATGGCCGACTACGGCGGATTCAATCACAACCGGCAATCCCTGCGGGTGGTGGACGATTTGGAGCGGCGTTACCCGTCTCATCCCGGCCTGAATCTGACCTATGAGGTTCGCGAGGGAATCGCCAAGCACGAAACCTCCGCCGAACCGATCAGTCCTGAAGAATTCCCTCGCGATGAACGCCCCAGTCTCGAGGCGGCGCTGGTGGATATCGCCGATGCCATCGCGTACAACAGCCATGACGTCGACGATGGTTTGTCATCGGGCCTGATTGATTGGGACGCGCTGGATCAGGTTCCGATCTGGCGCGAGGCGAGAGAACGCTCCGAAAAACTGGCCCCCGATCTCGACCACAAGCATCGTCGCTACGCGATCGTGCGCATTCTGGTCGATCGCCAGGTCAGCGATCTGGTGGAAACGACCTTGAAAAACATCATCGTGCATGATATCGACTCGCTCGACGACGTCCGTCATGCACCCGCGAAACTGGTTGCCTTTTCCGAACCTATCAGCGAACGG
>CAZVNK010000068.1:0-10340 GCA_964628115.1 uncultured Ignavibacteriaceae bacterium
AGATCGTGGCGGAATCACCGCTCAAATAGATCTCCACGGTGGTACCGAGCGGCAGGTGATTGATGATGTTGGTCGTAAAGGTCGCCTCAACCACGTGGTCGGTAATTAGATCGATATCATCCTGATCGATTTCCTCGGACGATAAATCGCCGTCAAAGGTTGCCGAGCCGATAACGACTTCCAGCGGCGAGCTGATGGTCACCCGGGCGGTGACATAGTCCTCGGCGTGAATCGTCCCGGCCGTGACACCGTCGCCGAACGACGCGGCGCCGTTGACGTTAATCACCGACGGGACGGGATTGAGAAACGCCGCCAGATTGGTGTCGAGTAAAAACGTGTAACTCGGCTCCGCGATCGATCCGGCGGGGATTTCCTTCAGATAGTGCAGGGTCTGGCCGTTACTGCCGGTTACGGTAATATCGAGTTGTCCGGTCAGATCCGCGGTGTTTTCTATTTCCAGAAGCAATTCGGCGTTGACCAATTGCAGGGAGTCGAATCCCTTGGGCAGATCGACATCGAGATCGATATTGTCGAACGCCGCTTCGGTCGGTTCGAGCACCCCGGTCAGCGACGAGAAGGCCAGATCGCTGATATCGGCGGAAAAATGGAAATTGTCGCTCGCATCGACCACCGCCATACCCGGCCCGGTTGAGTCGATCACCGCCAGGACACTGCAGGCCACGTTCTGGGGCAGGCTTTGGTCCAGCGGCTCGAACGTATAGCCGCTCAGATCGATGGATACGTTGTCGTAACTGTCGCCGGTGATCACCAGATGCCGGGTCAGCGGGACGCCGTCGAGCGTGAAATCGGGCAGATAGATATCGACGTCGGCGGCAAGTTCGGTGCCGTTGGTCAGCGACAGGATCACGTTTCCGGATTCCAGTTCGGCCGACATAATGGTATTGCCGTCGTCGATGGCGACTCCGGTGGTTAGATTTTTAACGATTTCCGGAATCTTAGCCTCGGCCGCGGTGACTGAAATGGTGTTAAAGGCGGCCGCGGACGCCATTGATTTTTCCGCCAGGGACAGCACGGTTCCGCCCGGCGTATGGCAATGAATCTGCAGTTGCAGGGTATTTGACACGGTTTTACCGGACAGGCTGAGGAAAACCGAGTCGCGCTCGCCGACACCGATGCCGCCCGGAAATGACAGGAGAGTGGGAGTCAGCGACGTGGAATTGACCACGTCGAGGACGTCAATCAGTACCGTATCCAGAAATACCCCGAGATCGTTGACCATGACGATGTATATACCGCCGGAGGCAAACGTGGCCCAGTTGTAATCCTCGATTGCCGGCAGGTCGTTGGTAACGTTGAACGAACAGGCCGGAATGTCGTTGCCGACCGGTGTGATAATGTCGCCCAGAGCCACGATAACGGGCGGGGGTGCGGTCGGAGTGATGGTTACCGCTCCCAGGGTCTCATCGATGGACGTTGAGATATCCGACGTGGCCAGATCGTCGTCGACTCTGACCGTGTCGATTTCCTCACTGTATGAAAAGACGACTTCACCGGTACTGTCCATGGTGATGCCGGGTTGATCGATTTTGTCGATAATCTCAGGCATCTCATAGGTGCGGTTAACCAGCGGAACGGTGAGGTTGGTGGTCCAGGTCGGGGACTCCGGCTTTTTAATACTGCACTGAACCATTGTCAGAAACACGAATATGACAATAATGGCCAGCAGGATTTTCAGGCCGTATTTGACGAAAAAGGAATCCGCGATGGCGGGACGGGTTCGTCGCCTCGGTCGCGGAATGGCGGTTGTGGACGATTCGGTCATATCTCCCCCTGAAATCAGGTTATGGTTTTTTCGTTGAAAGGCCGCAAGCGGTATACCGCGACGTACAAGCGACCAACTGTCATGCTATTATGCGTAATTCAATATATTTTTCCGGAGATGAAAGTGTGGGGAGACGGCAATACTGAGAAGATGATTGACAATCATCGGCGGCTATAATACTATTAGTGTATGGGAATGGGGAAATATGATCGACTGCTGTTCATCCTCAACCTGATTCGAGGCCGAAGAAATCTGAACGCGTCCATGATCGCGCGGGAATGCGGTGTGACGGAGCGGACGGTGTACCGCGATATGCTGTCGCTTTCCGAGGCCAATATCCCGGTGTACTATGACCGGGGTTACAAACTGGCCTCCGACAGTTTTCTGCCGCCGCTGAATTTCACGGTCGATGAGTATTTGGTGCTGAAAACCGCACTGGAATCGTCGCCTTTGAATCGTACCAACCCCACGCGCCGGACCATTCGCGCCATCGCGTCGAAAATCGAGGCGTCGCTTTCATCGCGGGTGAAGCGGGATCGTTTTAATCATCATGCGGTCAGTGTCAGTATCAAATCGACCGTGTCGCCGGACTCCGGAACGGCTTTTTACGCCACGATCGAACGGGGAATCCGGACGCACCAGGTGGTGCGCATGTCGTATCGGTCCCTGGCCGGAGAGACTCTGACGCGGGATGTGGAGCCGCTGTTCATGACCTTTATCGAACGCGCCTTTTATTTCGTGGCGTACTGCCGTCTGCGCGGCGCTTTACGAACGTTCCGTCTGGATCGGGTGCGGTCGGTAACGGTCACGTCGGCGAGGTTTAAACCGCGACCGATCGATCCTGAGGAGTATTTCGCCGGTTGTTGGGGGATCTGCCACGGGGATCCGGTCGAGGTTGAATTGATTTTTTCCGGGCAGGCGGCGCGGGTGATCGGCCTGGGACGACATCACCCGGGCGAACGGAAAACGGAATTGCCCGATGGACGGGTTCAATACCGGGTACAGGTGAACGGCACCGACGAGATCGGGCGCTGGATATTGAGTTTCGGCGGAGAGGTCGAAGTGGTTCGACCGGCAGATCTTCGCCGCAAAATAACGCATGAAGCCCGAAAAATGATAAAAAATCATGCCGGTTGAATTTTTACTGACATACTCTGTCAGGGGTATACTCTATATTGTCGACAGGAAAGTTCGCCACCGGCGAATAAGGTTATTGATTCAACGAAATCGTTTGTGATAGAACTACGAACGGTTTCAGGGTGTTGCCTCGGGCATTGTTCGGGCGACGGGTTATCGGACGGGCCGATAGTCCCAAAGGGGAGGAAAGACCATGACAAAAGCGGAGAGGTTGTTATTTCTTGTCAATCTCTTCCGGGTGAGGAGACGGATATCTCTGGAAGAACTGGCAAGGGAATGTGAGGTGTCAACCCGAACGATTTATCGCGATATCGTATCGCTGTCGAATCTGAACGTTCCGATTTACTATGACGGCGGGTATCGACTGACCAAGGGCGTATCATTGCCGCCGCTGGCGTTTACGCGTGAAGAGCAGGAAATCATCGGGTATTGCCTGCGCAATTCGCTCTTGACCAAATCACCGCGTTTGCGCGGAATCGTCAAGAATATCGAACTCAAAATCCTGTCGACTCTCAAGGATCGCAAACAGGGGCGGCTCAATTCTCTGCTGGTGGGTTCCGACAATTCAGGGAAACAATTCACCCCCAAGCAGGACAAACTTATCGAGTTGTTTTTTAAGGCGTGTGTGGAGCACAGTGCGGTGGACGTTGTCATTCGAGGCAACCGCCGCGAACTGACGGGTGTGTATCCGTCCGGTCTGGAGATTGGCGGCTCACGGTGGTGGTTCCGTTTTTCCGATGCCAACGGCGGTCGCGTGAAACGTATCCAGCTTGACCGGGTGGATAAAATCCGCAGTCTCCGGAGTTCTACCGGCCGAAATTAATAATTCCGGAAAAGCGACTGTTTGGTTTGGCGTTTTTGGTTGACAATTACGTCGATATCTGTTTTTTGATGCAGTATGGGCGTCTGGAGTGCCAAAGACGTGGCGTATGCGGGTGTCATTGCCGCGGTCTATGCCGTTATTTCCATCATTCTGGCTCCGATCAGTTACGGGGTGTACCAGATACGGGTGGCCGAGGCATTGACGGTTCTGCCGTTTCTGTATTTTCCGGCCGTTTTCGGCCTGTTTATCGGCTGTCTGATTGCCAATATTTTCGGCGGAAACGGTCTTCAGGATATTGTCTTCGGATCGTTGTTGACGCTGATGGCGGCGTATGTGACGCACCTGACCGCCGCGATCAAATCACAAAAACTGGGAATCGCACTGGCGCCGCTGGCGCCGATACTGATTAATGCCTTCGGAGTATCCCTGTATCTTGCACCGATCACCGGTATGCCGTATTTCTTCGTGGTGCAAATGATCGGTCTGGGGCAGGTGGGGGCCTGCTATGGGCTGGGAATTCCGTTGTTGTTGTTTTTATTGTATCGAAGACCTTTGTTGCACCAAAGTCGTTGAATCCGAAACCATTTTATTTTTGACAGGAAATAAATCATGAATACCTGTTTGATCGTATTCGAAGATGCGCGATTCGAAAATTTCCATCCGCTGACATATCTCAGGCCGATTTATTTTTTACGACCGGGTATTCGGAATCTGTGCGAGAAGATTATCGATAGCCTGCCGGGATGTCAGCCGTCGCTGTTTTGTCGCCCGGAAATCGAGGATCTGACCCGGGAGCAAACGGAGTATCCGGTCAATTCCTTCAACGGTCGTCATGCCGATGAAATCTATTTGATCAACGGGGCGCTGAAACCCAATCCGGAATTCATGGCCGCATTGAAGAAGGCCGATGCGTCGGCGGTGATTTCCACACCCGACGGCGATATCGTTGCGGTGAAAGTCGTCGGCAAACCGACTGATCCGGAATTCGAGGATTTGATGAACGGCAATCTGGAAGGTTTTATCGGCAAGGTCGGAGCACATGCCGATCGGATGACAATTGAAATCCCGATGTATAATTATCTCTGGGAATTGATGCACGATCTTCCCGAGCAGTTGCACACGGATTTCGACCATATCCGGGCTAATGGCGCCGACGAGTATATAACACCGGATCAAGCTCGTTTCCCCGGGGCGTCGTTTATCGAGCCGGAAAACATTCTGGTTGCACCTGACGCGGAGATTCTTCCGGGAACGGTGCTTGATGCTTCGCATGGGCCGATTCTGGTCGATCGCGGAGGACGGATCGAACCGCATACGTACGTGATCGGGCCGTTGTATCTGGGAAAGCAGTCGCGGCTGGTGGGCGGAAAAATCGAGGGAAGTTCGATCGGACCGGTTTGCCGTATCGGCGGGGAGCTGGAGGAATCGATCATTCAGGGATATACCAACAAGTATCACGCCGGATTTATCGGTCACAGTTATGTCGGCGAGTGGGTGAATTTCGGCGCGATGACCACCAATTCGGATTTGAAAAACAACTATAAATCGGTAGGGGTTTCGGTAAACGGCCGGAGTCATGACACGGGATTGCTGAAAGTCGGATCATTTATCGGTGATTTTACGAAAACCGCCATCGGCACTCTGTTGAATACCGGTATCACTATTGGCTTGTCATGCAACATCCTCGGCAACGGGCTGGTGGCCGAGAAGGAAATCCCATCGTTTACCTGGTATTCGTCACGGCACAAAATGGCCTATATGATTGTTCAGGCATTGGAGACCATCGAACGAACGATGTCGCGTCGGGATCGAAAACTTACCGAGGCGATGAAAAGGAGGCTGGAGGATGTTTGCAAGGCCTCACCGATTCATGCGAAAAAGGACAAGGTGTAAATTCCCATCACAAATGACGATAATAAGATAATATGCTATTTTTGTCCGCAGGAAAACGAATTGGGGGCTTGATATTGAATTGCCGGGATTATATGTTACAGGCTCACACAGCTAGAGAGGATTGCTCATGCCAGAGTTTCGCAGAGATCCCGTAATCGGACGATGGGTGATTATTTCCACCGATCGCGGGAAGCGGCCGTCGAGTTTCGGCAATGTCCCCAAGCAGGAAGAACCAAAAATGTGCCCGTTTTGCCCCGGGAACGAATCCAGTACGCCGCCGGAAGTGCTCGCTTTTCGCGAGAACGGCTCTCAGCCGAACAAGCCGGGCTGGTTTCTCCGGGTGATTTCGAATAAATATCCGGCTCTGCGAGTCGAGGGAAGTCTCAACCGGGAGCCGATGGGGCTGTATGACAAAATGAACGGCGTCGGCGCGCACGAGGTGATTATCGAGACGCCGGATCATTACAAGGATCTGGCCGATCTGTCGCATGAAGAGATCAAGAACGTGTTGTGGGCGTTTCGGGAGCGGTCGCTCGATTTGCAGAGAGACCGGCGGTTCAAGTATGTACTTATTTTCAAGAATCATGGCGAGGCCGCCGGGGCGTCGCTGGAACATTCGCACAGCCAGTTGATCGCGACGCCGATTATCCCGCGACGGGTCGAGGAGGAAATCGACGGAGCCAACAAATATTATGATTTCAAGGAGCGGTGTATTTTCTGCGATATCATTCGCCAGGAGTTGACCGACAAGGAACGCGTTATCAGCGACTACGGCGATTTTATCGCCTTTTCGCCGTTTGCATCGCGGCATCCGTTCGAAACCTGGCTCCTGCCGAAACAACATCTGGCGCATTTCACCGATCTGGCGCCGAACAATTACATTTATCTTGCTGAGGCGCTCAAGGACGTGTTGAATCGTCTGCGGGTGGCGCTGAACAATCCGCCGTTTAATTTTATCATTCACACCGCGCCGTTCGGCAATGAATACGACGAAGTGTATCACTGGCATTTTGAAATCATCCCCAAGCTGACCAAGGTTGCCGGATTTGAGTGGGGATCGGGATTTTATATCAACCCCACCAAGCCGGAAGACGCCGCCGGGTACATGCGGGAGATCGATTCATCGCAGGCGGAGCGGTTATTCGGACCGCAAGCCGCCGTAAAAATGGTATGAACGCACTGAATATCGCCTTTATCACGCCGGAAGCCGTCCCGTATGCCAAAACCGGGGGACTGGCCGATGTCTCCGGTATCTTGCCTTCGCTGTTCGCACAGAGCGGCCACACGGTCAAACTTATCATGCCGTTTCATCGCTGTATCAAGGAAAAGTATCCGAATGCCGAACGTCTGGACGTTCCGTTGACGGCGGTGGTCGGAAGCAAGCAGTATGACGGCGCGCTATACCGCATTCACGACCGGGCCACCGGTCTGGATGTGTATTTCATCGACAACGACTCGTTTTTCGACCGTCCCGAATTGTACCGCGATCCGGTCACCGGCAGGGATTATGACGACAATGACGACCGATTTATCTTCTTCTCGCGGGCGGTGCTGGACGCGTTTCGCAAACTGAGCTGGGCGCCGGATATCGTGCATGTCAATGACTGGCAGACCGCGTTGGTGGTGTCGTTGTTGAAAACGGCGGCCAATCGGGAACCGCTGTTTCAAAAGACGCGCACGGTGCTGACCATTCACAATATGGCGTATCAGGGGCAGTTCCCGATGGAAACCGGGTTGAAACTCGGAGTGGATCCGACTCTGCTTCGCGCGCCGGGGCCGTTCGAATACTGGGGCAAGATTAATTTCCTGAAATCGGCTATTTTGCTGTCCGACAAGATTACGACCGTCTCGCCGACCTATGCCCGCGAGATTCAGGAGTCCAGCGATTTCGGCATGGGACTCGAGGGTGTGCTGAAAGATCGCGGTGATGATCTGGTGGGAATAATCAACGGTGTGGATTACACGATCTGGTCGCCACAGAAGGATACGGAAATCCCGTATAAGTATATCCCCGCGAATCTGTCCGGCAAAAAACGCAACAAATTGGAATTGCTTCATCTGGCCGGATTGCCGCTTCGTACCGATCAACCGCTGTTCGGACTGATCGGTCGTCTGGACAATCAGAAGGGGCTTGATCTGGTCGCGGATATTATCGATGAGATACTGGCGCTTGATGTACAGATGATTGTGCTGGGAACCGGCGCCGAGGAATATCATCGCCTGTTCGCGCAGACGGAACAACGCTATCCCGATCGTTTCAAGGCTTTTCTGACATTCGACAACAAATTGGCGCATTTGATCGAGGCGAGCGCGGACGTGTTTCTGATGCCGTCGCGTTTCGAGCCGTGCGGTTTGAACCAGATGTACAGTCTCAAATACGGCACGGTCCCGATCGTTCGCAAGACCGGGGGATTGGCCGACAGCGTCGACGATTTCGACGAAAAGACTCTGGAGGGCACCGGCTTCGTTTTCGAAGCATACGATTCCGGGCAATTACTGGGTGCGGTCAAACGCGCGGTGCGGCTGTTCGGACGTCGCAAGTTGTGGTACAAACTGGTCAAGCAGGGAATGCGGAAAGATTTCTCCTGGGACAATTCGGCGCGGCAGTATCTTGAATTGTATCACGCCATTGTCCATCCCAATACCTGATGAAAAAAAGAGCGCGACAAACCAAAAGCAGGGGGGAAAAGCCGCCTAATCAGTTTCGATGGGTCGGACCCACACTGCTGGTGGTCGGCGTTTTGTTGTTTCTGGCTTTCGCGGTCATGTATAATTTCACTCAGGATGACGCCTATATCACGTTTCGCTATGTCGATAATTTTGTCAACGGCGATGGGATGGTGTTCAATATCGGTGAGCGGGTGGAGGGATACACCAATTTTCTTTGGTTGATATTGCTGATTCCGGTAAAGCTGGCGGGACTTGATTTGGTTTTGGTCTCGCGCGTTTTGGGCGTTTTGTGCGGAGTCGGGACGCTGTATGTTTTATATCTTCTGGCGGGTCGGATATTCGGGATAAACTCGCTCTGGCGGGGGACGGTTTGTGTTCTTCTCGGGGCAACCTATTCTTTTGCCTATTGGGCGGTTGCAGGATTGGAAACCGCCGCTTTCGCGCTGGCGATGACGACATCGTTATATTTATATTTCAATCGTTCGTATGTGACGGCGCCGATGCTGGTGATCGCGGCACTGCTTCGCCCGGAAGGCGGACTGGTGCTGGCGTTTATTCTCGGATATGAGATAATATCGTCGCGTCGAATAACCGAATACGCCATGATAACGCTGGGCGTGTCCGTGGCGGCGCTACTGCCGTATGCCGTGTTCAAGTTGGTCTATTTCGGCGGTTTGCTTCCCAATCCCTTCTATGCCAAGGCCGGATTTACGTTGGCCAAGGTCGGTGACGGGATCGATTATGTCGGGACGTATTTTTGGCATTATCTCGGGGCGGGATTTTTCATCCTGCCGGCATTGTATGCGATAATTAAGAAGAAACAGAAAGAACTGATTTTCCCAGCGGCCTTCGTTGGGATATATATCGTCTATATCGTTTTTATCGGCGGCGACGTCTTGAAGGTGCATCGCTTTTTCATTCCGATCATGCCGGTTCTGGCCGTGTTGGTGGTGGCGGGATGGCGCGCCATGCCGCAGTCGCGTCTGATCGGAACACTCGGACTGACGGGGCTTCTGGTCTGGCAAATGATCGTTCCGCGTGATCATGTCAACACCTATCATTTTTTTGAAAACGAATTGACGTCGAAAATGCGCAAGATGGCAAACAATCTTCGTCAAATTGATGACAGTGAATTTTCTCTGGCGGTATCGACGATCGGGGTGATCAGTTATTATCTTCCCGGGCATACCATCATCGACTTACTGGGTTTGACCGACACGACTATTGCCCGGCATCCCGAAGCGCCGATCGAGGGGCTTGAGACGACCTGGCGGGAACGGCATTTCAATACGCCGTATTTGCTGTCGCGCAATCCGGATTATATTCTGTTTTCCACCGGCATGAAACCGTCGGCCCCGGCCGAACGGGCGTTGTTTTTGTACAGCGCGTTTTTACGAAGCTATCGAACGGTGGGATTTTCTTTCGGCGGAGTGTTGCACGACGTGTACAAGAGATATTATACCATCACCGGTAAGGTCGAGCGGGATATTAAGGTCGGATTCGTGCAGAATTACAACAAGGGAATGAATTATCGCACGTCCGGCGAATTCGCCCGGGCGATTCAATGCCATCACAACGCCAATAAATACCTCGGCAACATACGGTATCATTACACGTCGTTTTGTATTGCGGAGTTATATCGGTTTATGGGAGAACACCAAACCAGTTACCTGATGCTCAGGGATATCATGAAAGAGGACTCGCTGATTTACCAGGTCTATAAGGATTTGTATTACTACGAGTACAGCGTGACCGGGAATATGACGGAAGTGGAGCACTGTCGACAGCGACTGCTCGATCTGGTACCATGGTATGTTCCCCGGCTGGATTCATTGGTGGGGCGGCTATAGACCGAATACGTTGGCCGATGGGGAGATAGGGCGGTTGCGGCATATTACCGATCGGATCATGAAAAAAAACACGAAGGCTTCAAAAAAGTTGACAAACGGTTTTTCCGATATATATTAGGACGAGACGATAAGCGGGAATAGCTCAGTTGGTAGAGCACCACCTTGCCAAGGTGGCTGTCGCGAG
>CAZVNK010000069.1:0-2037 GCA_964628115.1 uncultured Ignavibacteriaceae bacterium
CAGCGCGGTGGTCCAGGCGGTTTCCAGACCCGACGTGGCGAAAACGTGCAGGTCGTGATGCATCAGCAATGCCAGGGCCGTGAGCGGGATAAAGATCGATTGATCGTTTCGTTCGCGGCGGAAGAGTATGTATGACAGGTAGCCGAATATCGCGACGGTCGCCAGGTACGCCCCGATTCCCAGTACCTGCGACAGTAGCACGGGATCGAGATGCACCAGCATGCCCATTGCCATGAGTATGGTCCAGAGGAAATTGGTGTAGACCTCGACTCGTTCGCCGACGTTGTATACCAGTCCGTGACCGTCGACCAGATTCAGTGCGCATCGAAACGAGAGAAAGGCATCGTCGCACACCCAGGCGAGAGCGAACACCCGGTAGAGCGCATAAACCGCCGCCAAAATGAATAACGCTTTTATGACATGTCGCAGGGGATTACGGGATGTTGTGTCGGTGTCGTTCATGGCATTTTCTTTCATCGGCTTTGCTCCAGCGCCGTTATGGATCGGCGGAGGTCCGCCAGTTTTCGCTCGTAGTACAGGTCGTTTTTTCCGTACTGTTCATACAGCGATGCGTATCGTCCGGCCTCGACGGCATTGCCGCTTTTTACCCAGGCCCGGGCGAGGGTCAGCAGGGCCGGCGGATTGTATGGTTGCAGATCCAGCAGAAGTCTCGCGTAATAGATGCTCGAATCGGCCCGTTCTTGCACGAGATAGATGCTTGACAGTTCCTGAAGAATGCGCGGGTTTTTGCGGTTGAGCCGGAACCCGGTACCGAGCGCGGTCAGGGCGCTGTCGTACTGTTTCAGTCGGCCGTAGATCATCCCGAGATACAGCCATGAATCATCGAAATAACCTTGCACCTGCACCGATTTTTTGGCGGCGTCCAGAGCCTTATTGAGATCGTTATGGATGAAATGCACGCAGGCCCACATGTTGTGATAATCTTTGGAAAAGCGATCCGGCATGATGCGATTGGCTTGTTGTAAAGCCAGATCGCGTCGTCCCTGCTTGATATACGAAAAAACGTCGCTGTACTGCCAGACGTGCGGATAGTACTGCCCGTAGAGAGTGTTAAGAGAATCGGCCCGGAATTCGTCGCCGCGATCCACGTAATATTTCTTGACCAACAGCATGGTGCCGCGCGATCGAACGCGGTCGGTGTCGATAATGTGTTTGGCGTATTCCACGGAAGTATCGGCGTACAGGTTAACCGCCAGATAGGGCAGGGGAGCGGATATCAGAAACAAAATAATCGGAACAATCAGTCTTTCGGGCAGGCGCGGCTTTTTGGTGTCGAGGGTGAGGATCAATGCCAGTGTCAGACCGTATGCGCACAGCGAGAACAGATCCCAATCGCGCGGCATGGCCAGTTGCGGATCGATCGCCAGCAAAAAGGCCAGCCCGGCGACGGCGTTAAGACCGAGGAAGACGATCAAGCGGGATTTTGCCGTGCGCAGAGCGCGGGTTCCCGCCAGAATAATCAGCACCGGCAGAAGCGGGGACAATAGCAGTAGTTCGTTAAGCACGTCCGCAATATGCGGCAGACTGATCAGGCCGTACTCGGGCGAAGCGGGTTTGCCGGTGAACAGTGGGAGGAAAATATTCTCAACATAGAGATTGGATGCATACAGATTAAGAAATACGATTATACCAGCGATGATAACAATCGCCGCCAGACTCCACCAGACGTATTTCAGACGGCGATATATTGCGCGACCTTTATCTCCTGCAAACAGCACGTAGATAAAGGCCGGGATGAACATGGCGGCCTGAAGATGCACGGCAATGGTCAGGACCAAAAAGATCATGGCGGGCAGAACGCTTCGGTCGTTTTGGATGCTTCGGACGCTGAAATACACGAATCCGGCGTACACCGCCCAGAGAAGCGGGTAGTTTTCCACGTATCCGAAAAACAACAGGACAATGCCGGAGCCGACCGATGCGAAGAATACCAGCAATCGTATCGACGGTGAGGTGCTGACCGTTCCGGCGATCAGATGGCAAAACAGTATCGTGATCGTTCCGCCGGCAACCGCC
>CAZVNK010000069.1:2047-8306 GCA_964628115.1 uncultured Ignavibacteriaceae bacterium
GATGCGAAACGCCAAAAGCGCGTTGGGTTCACTCGGGGCGCCGATGGCTGATTGTATGATCTGAATGACGTTGATAATGGCGGTTTCGGTCCAGAGATAGTACGTTCCGGCCGATGATGCCAGGTTGGCCAATAGCGCGTAGCCGTCACCGAGAAAATGAGTCGACGCGGAAAATACCGCGAACAGGATTCCCGCCACGATGATACTCGCGCCGCGAAAAGCATATCGTCGGGGATGTTCGTACATGATGTCGTTAAATTTCGTTGCCAATGCGTTCCCGGCGCGTGTCCCCAAGGGTAAAAACAGAAGCGCCAATGCAACGATTGTCAGGACGGCATATATGACCGTCCATATCGACGGGAGAAAGAGCAGGTGATTGAATCCCCAGAATCGCCCGTCGGGGTACACCAATGGTAGAAATCTCAGAATGAACAGGCCGATCAGGATGATGCCGGCAATGGAGACTGGTTTGTTCTTTTCGGTCATCGGCTCAGTTCCCCCAGAAGCGAATCGAGCGCATGCCGGCGGCCTTCATGAAGCGGATCGACTTCGCCGTAGGTACGATACATATTGACATAGTAACTCATGCTGTCAGGTTGTCGGCGATAATAGTAATATTCACTCAGCAAATAACCGGCGTTATAATCGGACGAATCGAGAGCGTAACATTCGAAGGCGTACACACCCATCGAGTCATAGTCCTTTTTGACAAAATAAATGGAAGCTATTATCTGTAATAAATTCCTATCGTCCGCTTTCAGCGTGTAAGCCCGCCGAAGACTTACCAGAGCGCTGTCATGGATGTTTTTCTGGATGAACGCCAGGGCGCGTGTCTTGTGCAAATCGTATCGGTACGGTTTCAGTTGCAGTGCCCGATCGATGGCATGCACTGCGCTGTCCGTGTTTCCCTTTTGGATAGCGAGAAAGCCGATCAACTTGTGATAATTGACGCTGTATTCATCGGGTGTGATCATGGATAACATCAGTTTGACACCCTGTATGTCTTTCGTTCTGGCCGCCTTAAAGGCTCGGTCGATATTGATCTTGTTGGTGTAACGCGACCCAAAAAACCGAGTCAGTCGGTCATAGTCGTTTTGCCTGCCGGTTCGCTCGTAATAATAATGCAGGGTAACCAGTGTGGACATGGAACGGGGGATATCGGTGTTCATTATGTATTCGGCATATTGAATCGAAGATTGCGTACCGAGATTGGTTATCAAATAGGGAATCGGTGCGGTAATGAGAATAATTACGAACGGACCGACGAAACGCTTGATTCGATCCAATCCCCGTTCGGAGATCAGTGTCAGGCAGGTGATCGTGAGCGTGAAGCCCGACAACGCGAACAAATCCCAATCGCGGGGCATGGCCAGTTTGGGATCGATCACGAACAGAAACAATAAAAATCCGGCGGCTGTCAGACCGACAAAAACGGCGGCCTTGTTTTTTGCAAACTGCCGGACACTAAAAAGCGCCAGGAGACCGAACGGCAGAATTAGCGGCGAAATCAACATCAGTTCGTTGAAAATATCGAGAAAATGCAAGACGCTGATTATGGCATAGTCCGGGTCAATCGGCTTGCCGGTGACAAGCGGCAGAAAAGCGTCTTTGATAAACAGATCGGTATAGTACTTGTATAGTATCAGCGTTACGACCGCCAGGGCGACAGCGGCAGTTCCCATCCAGATCGTTTTTGCGTATTTCCGGTATAGGTGCAATCCCCGGTCGCGACTGAGAATTAAAAAGACATACGACGGCAGTAGTATTGCACTCTGAACGTGGATTATCATGCCGATCAGCAGAAACGGCAGGGGCCATAGCGGGCCGTTTCCCGCTTTTAGATACCGCAGACCGAAATACAGGTATCCCACGGTTACCGGCCAGAGTAAAGGATAGGTCTCCACGTAGCCGAAAAACAACAGGAGTGTGCCGGAACCGACGGCCGCCGTGAAAATGAACAATCGCCTGACCGGATGTTCCGATATGACTCCGGCGAGAAGAAAAAACAGCCAGACACTGATCGCCCCGGATGCGACCGACACGATTCGAAAGGCGGTCAGGGTGTTTTCCTCGCTGACACCGCCGAGAATCGACTGCAATCCGAGAATGATGTAGCTGGCTCCCATCTCACTCGGTTTGACGATCGATCGCGTTTCGGAACCGAGCGTGGCAAGCAAATCATAACCGTCACCGAGAAAGTGCATGGGGGCGGCGAATATGATAAATAGCAGAGTCAATATCACCGTGATTGCCGCGCGCGGAAGAAGTCGATTCGAACGTTCGAAAAGCAGTGTATTGAATCGCTCCGCCAGAGCTATTCCGAATGATGATCCCCACCCGCCGATCGATAATGTGACCGCGGTCAGCCAGACCAGAACGAAAGCGACAGCCGGAATATCGGGAATAAACAGCAGATGATTCATCCCCCAGAGCCTGATTTCCGGCATAAAAAGCGGAATGAGTCGTAAAAGAACGGTCAGTGTGAAAAACAGAAATATCAGGGGGGTGATTTCAATCGTCTTGCCGGCGGATTTACTCATGGACATTCCGTTGTGTTATACTGGTTATTCTAATGTATTGACTTCAGGCGGATTTTTCAATAAGATAATGCCATGCCGGATACTAACCGTTTTGCAGACCGGGTTGTCGAGCGTTTCCCCGAGGGACGGTTGACTTACCAAAAAGCCCTGCCGACGTTTCATCCCGAATCGGTCGATGATGCCGCCGCTGTGTTTAAACTTGCCGATGAGTACGATCAAAAGCTGTTTATTTCGGGATTCGGCAATACGATCGATCCCGACGGCGACAAATTCAGGGATACGGTCATTGTCCGAACCGACCGGTTGAATCAACTGGTGAACGTGATTCCTGAGGATTTTTATGTCGTGGTCGGTGCGGGGTATCCCCTTCAGGAATTGAATCTGAATTTAAAAAAACACGGCCTGTTTCTGCCTCATGCCGATTTGCCGTATGTCGGTTCGGTCGGCGGCGCGATAGCATCGGGCTTGACCGCTGACTACAAAGGGCATGATTTACCGATCAGCCGGTATTTTATCAAGGCCGATATTGCCATGCCGGACGGTTCGATCATTCGTCCCGGCTCGGCCTGTTTCAAATCGGTTTCGGGGCTGGATATCGTGAAAATCTTCTCTCCCTCGTGGGGGCAATTGGGACTGATCGTCAACGCCTGCCTGCGGGTGCTTCCGCTCAGCGAGACCGATAATTACCGGAACCTGAAAATGCATGGGTTGGAATACGAACGGTTTGTCGCGACGTTCACCGATCCCGGCGACAATGTTTCGGCGCAGTATTCGTTGAAGATCAAGAAGAAATTCGATCCGTCCGGCCGTCTGCCGTTGATCGATATTTTTCATTGACCGACGGCCGGATCGTACCACTTTTACATACAATTATCGAAAATCCGAACGATATCTTTTTTGTACAGCGGTTTTGGATTGTCCAGATATTCTTTGTTGCCGGAGTAAATCCGAATCGTATCCTCGGCCATTTGCTCGAAGTGTATATCACTGGAAATACCCACGTCGGGCATCCGCAGAAAACGTTCCATCGATTTCAGAAAGTCGGTCATGCCCTCGATCGCCAGGCGGGCCAGATCGAGTTCGGATTTTCCGTCGGCGATCTCGCCGAACAACTCGGTTGCCATCATGGCGAATTTCGCCGGTCGCGACTCGTACGTGTATTCCATCAGGCGTGGAAGCAATAACGCCAGCCCGCGTCCGTGGGATATATCATAGTGCGCCGAGAGCGCATGTTCCATCGCGTGCAGGGGAAAGGCCCCGCCGCGACCGTTATTGACCATTCCCGACAGGGCCACCGCCGAACTCCATGACAACTGCGAGCGCGCTTCGATATCGCCGGGGTCGGCGATCGCTTTCGGCAGATAGTCCATAACGGTTCGCACGATTGACAGGGAAAACCGATCCTGAACGGGCGTGTTGTCGGCGCCGGTGAAAAAGCCTTCGATGACGTGACTGATGATATCGATACCGCCGTCGACGGTGTAATCTTTCGGGACCGTTACGGTCAACTCCGGGTCGATGATCGAGAATTTGGGAAAAAGCAGGGGATTGCCGAGAACGGCTTTTTCGTGCGTTTCCCAGTTGCTGATCACCGCACCGCAGTTGAATTCCGAGCCGGTCGCCGCCAGCGTGGGGATTTCGGCAAGTGGCAATGCCTGACTCACCGGTTTCGGTATGGGCTGACCATGCGCGACATAATCCCAGATCGGTTCGCCGGTGGCCGCTGTGACCGCAATCGCCTTGGCGGCATCCATGGGGGAACCGCCGCCGACGCCGAGGATAATATCGCATTTGTTCCTGCGGGCCAGTTCGCCGGCCGTATCGATCGTGGTCGTGCGCGGATTCGGTTCGATTTTGTCGTAGACGATCGCCTTGACGCCCTCTTTTTCGAGATAGTCGGTAATGCGGTTGACGATTCCGTGGGCGGATGACGACCGTTTACCGGTGACGATCAGAGCGGTTTCGCCGAGTTGTTTGGCTTCCTTGCCGACCCGGGCGATTTCGCCGGGGCCGAATATGATTCTGGTCGGATTGTAAAAGACGAAATTTTGCATCGTACACTCCCGTATTTTTATCTTTGCTTTTTAACGGAACCTATTAACATTGTAACAAACGGGAAACAAATATGTTCATGTGAACCGGAGAAAACGGAATTACCCGCGTCATGCCGAACGAAAACAACCAGATTGAATCACCGCGCAAGGTCCTTTTTGTCACGCATAACTATATCCGATTCGACGGGGATTTCTCCGGGGTGTTTTTGCATCTGCTGGCCCGCAAGCTCGGGGAGCAGGGGATCGAGGTGGTGGTCGTGGCGCCGCATGACGCGTCGATTCCGGATACCGATGAAATCGACGGCGTGAGAATCCATCGTTTCCGCTACGCATCCGACGATAAAGAGACGTTCGCCTATTGCGGGGATATGCATCGGCAGTTGTTCAGGAATCCCTTCAAGATTTTTCGCCTGTTGAGATTTATCGGGGAAGCTACAAAGCTGGCATCGAAGCTGATCGACGAGGAGAATATTTCCGTCGTTTCGGTGCATTGGGTGATTCCGAACGGATTAATCGCGAAACGCCTGAAACGGAAATTCGGCGACCGGATCAAACTGGTGTTCAGCTCTCACGGTACCGACGTGCGGCTGTTGACCGGAGTGCCGCTGGTGTTGCCGTATTTCCGGTCGATCATACGCCGGGCCGAGGCGTGGACGGTCGTGTCGAGTTTTCTTCGGGATATCGTATCGGCCAAAGCGCGATCACTCGGTGACAAAATCCGAGTTCTGCCGCTTCCCAATGACGAGGCGGTTTTCTATCCCGACGACGGAATCGTCAAAGATCCCAACCTGATCGTGGCGACGTCGCGGTTGACGGTGCAAAAGCGGCTGGAATACCTGATCGAGGCGGTCAAGATTGTCTCACGCGCCATTCCGATGATCAAGCTCGAGATTTACGGAGGCGGGCCTGAGAAATACAAGCTGGAACGACTTATCGATGACAAAGGTCTGGTCGGTCGGGTGGTGATAAAAAAGCCGATGCCTCAGGGAAAACTGCGCGAGGTGTACAACCGCGCGTCGGCAATGGTGCTCAATTCGATGGATGAGGGATTCGGGTTGGGGCTGACCGAGGCGATGCTGTGCCATACGGCTGTCATCGGAACCGATTCGGGAGGCATTCGGGATATCATCGATCACGACAAAACGGGTGTGCTGGTTCCGGTCGATAATGCCGATGCTCTGGCGGAAGCGATTGTAAGGATTCTCACCGATCATACCCTGCGCAATCGTATCGCAGAGGCGGGGTATCAGAAAGCGTTGGCGTTTTTTTCAGAGACGGCGACCGCCGAGACGTTCGCGAAATTATTCAGGGAAATGTAAAAACGAGTGATTATTCGGCAAGACGCGCCGCGATTTTCTCGAGCACGTCGCCGGCATGATCCGGGTATTCCCGCAGAATTTGACCGGTAACGTAACGCCGGAATTTGTCGGCTGATCCGTTGGTCTTTGCCACCGCGAAACCGCCTTCGGCCTTTTTCCAGAGAGTGTCGAAATCAGACTTGCCGTAGTGGTCATCGGGAGTGTTTCCGGTTTGGGCCAGCGCGATCAATGCGGCTTTGACATGCGCGTACGGCCAATCTTCGATCAACGCCCGGTGCAGGAGGTCATACAGTTTTTCGGAATCGGCGTTTTCCAGGTGGAGGTTTTGCCGTCGCAGACCGACCAT
>CAZVNK010000069.1:8316-10231 GCA_964628115.1 uncultured Ignavibacteriaceae bacterium
GTAATGCGCCGCCTTTTTGGGATTGACGGCATTGTCGGCCGTCAACCGTTCGAACAGGACGACGAATTTCGACAGCGACAGCGCGGCCACCTGCTCCTCGTGAAGGCCCAGTTTGCGCCAGCGCTCCTGTTTGGTCCATAACCGCTCTTCGATACTGTCGCGGTTTTTCGCAACCCGTTCCTCGGTGATTTTCACGGGAGGATGATCGGTGTCGGGATACATGCGGTCGGGGCCGGGGAGGATGCGTTCGAAATCGGTGGTGCCGTCCTTGATATCCTGACGGGTTTCATTGACGACGCCGTCAGCAAGTTCGCCGATACGGATTTTTATTTCATTGATCGCCGTGACGATGTCGGCCGACGGCCCGCAGATCAGGATAATATCATCGTTGGCCTCACACGGCAAGGTATTGGTGATCGTATCCCAGATGGAATCGGGGATATCGTACTGTTCTTTTTGCGAAAGGAAAAACAGGTTCGGCTTGGCGTCGATACAGGCGATCACACGCACTCGTCCTGACAGTTCAAAGCCGAAATCCCGTCCCGGTTGCAATTGCGTGTTGATCACATCGCGCAGATTCGGAACGTGCAGGGCGACCACTTTCAGGGGCTGATCGCTTTCCAGACGACATCCGATGGTGTTGGCGGTTCCGCTGAACCGGGTGGTGACGTTTTCCTCTTTATAGGATATCGCTTCGGGCGACGTGAATCGTCCGTTGAAAATCTTTTTTAGTTCCAAAAGTCCGGTCTGACGAACGGCTTCGATTGCGGTGAGCTTTTTGATATTACCGACCTTGTAGACGCCCTTGATCTCGACCCGGTCGCCGCCGGTCACGGAGACGTTGACATCCTGACGGACGGTGCCGATTCCACGCCGGACGAATCCGGCGGCCTTCATCGAATTCCCCAGCAGTCGGCAGACCTCGGCGGCCTCGGTCGGGGTTTTCATGTCGGCGTCGGTAATGACCTCGATCAGCGGGATTGAAAGACGGTCGGTTGAGAACACGATTCGGTGGCCGATGTCGGAGACCTCGCGGCAGGAATCCTCCTCGAGGTTCAACTGCGAGATGCGAATCCTGCGTCCCTTGAATGGAATCCATCCGTCAATACCGATAATCAACGTTCGTTGAAAACCGGTCGGGATCGAACCGTCGAGATACTGTTTGCGGACGACGTGCAGTTCATCGACGATCCGGCAGTTGAAATGCAACGCGACACGCATGGCGAGATCGACCGCGTTCTGGTTGACCAGAAACGGCGGCGTGTCGTCCATCTCATAGGTGCAGGTGCGGTCACGGTAGAGCCGGTAGATGACTTCCTTTTTGGTCTTGAATTCCATCAGCGCGGTGCCGTCGTATTCACCCAACTCCGAGAGGGTCGGTCGCATGTGGCGCAGGATTTCGGCGTCGTGGCGACGGTTGGTCAGCCCCACCGGGCAATGGCAGAACAGTTTGCGTTCGGTATCGATCTGCTGGTGAATCTCCAGGCCGCATTTGAAGCCCCGGGATTCGAAGAACGATTGGTCGTCGATGTCGATTTCAAGCTCTTTCATAACAGAGGGGAATATATACGGGATCGCAAAAAAAGAAAGCGATTTTTTAAAGAATTCCCGCCTGATTCGCGGCGGTCGGCAGGAATTCGCAAAGTCATGCGCGGGGCAAATGCGAGGTCGATCGCAGGCGAAAAAACAGCCGGGAGTCATATAATTCGTTGACAATACATCCATCCCCCCCGTATGTTAAAGAATCGGGAGGATTCACATGCGTTCAATCGAAGAGCTGATCAATCGCCAGCTTAATCGCTGGGAGATGGAGCGACGTCGCCGCGAAGAGGAAATCGAAAATGGTGTCGTGCCCGAGATCAAACCCATTGTCACGGTCAGTCGGCAGAGGGGAAGCCGGGGCGCGTACATCGCC
>CAZVNK010000070.1:0-10163 GCA_964628115.1 uncultured Ignavibacteriaceae bacterium
GCCACCACGTTCGGGATTTCGCACATCTTGCGCAGGGTGCTGTGGTCGACCCGGGGGGGACGACGGTGCACGCCGAGAATGGCGATATCCGAGCAGTGCACGGCGCCGCACATGTTCAGGCAACAGGCCAGAGCGAT
This sequence comes from uncultured Ignavibacteriaceae bacterium, assembly GCA_964628115.1. Lineage (GTDB taxonomy): Bacteria > Zixibacteria > MSB-5A5 > GN15 > PGXB01 > JAFGAL01. Next base: position 138 of record CAZVNK010000070.1, read on the forward strand.
GCGCAGTTTGCCCGGAAGCTTTCTTTCCGTGAAATACTCGATCAGGTCGTCCATCACGCACTTGACCAGCCCCGATGCGTCGGTGGCCGCCGAGTGGCAGTGCACCCAGCCCTGGGTATGCACGATACTGGTGATGGCGTTGCCGATTCCGCCGATGGGATGACCGATTTTGGCCAAATCCTCGATCAACGGTTCGATGTTGTCTTCTTTCGAAAGGAGGAATTCGACGTTGTGACGGCTGGTGAAACGAAAATAGCCGTCGCAGTATTTGTCGGCCAGATCGCAGAACATTCTGATCTTGTCGATACTGATCAGACGGCCCGAAGCCGCGCGAATGGTGTACAGTTTGGCGTCCGTTTCGGAGACGTGCACCATGACACCGGGCTTGAGAACCTCATGATATTTCCACTTGCCGTAGTTTTCTTTGATGATCGGCGGCAAGAACTGCTCATAGTGCGGAGGCCCGAAATCCGTTCTTCTTTCCTGCATTGCTTCTGCCATATTATACCTCTATATGCATATAATATGTTTTGACGTTTTGTTACCGTGAATTATCCTTCGCTTCAGTCTTCTTCATAATACTCTTCATAGAATACGTACGGGTTTTCCCTCGGATGAGCGATCATCTCCGGAACCGGATCGATCTCGATGGCGTCGAGGAAATTCCCCAAACCGACACGCTGGATAAATTCACCGATACGCTCACGATTTTTGCCTTCTTCGCACCAGACGTCCCACATCTTGTCGACCGTGTCCTTGATCATGTCATAAGGCGGCTCGATCTTGATGAACGGGAAGAGGACCGATGACAGGAACGCTCCCTCGATGATCGGAGCCTTGGAGCCGATCAGGATCGTCGCGCCGCGGTCTTTGCCCGGACGAAGCGCTTTCGGCATCACGTTAATGCAATGCATGCAACGGACGCAGAAGCTGTTGTCTATGTGCAATTCCTTGCCGTCCCATTCCATACACTTGGACGGACAATTGCCGATAACGTCGGATTGAATGTCCAGGCCGCGATCGGCGTATTCCCGAACCGCATCCTGGTCGACCTGGATGCTGTCGCGCCAGGTTCCGATAATGGACATGTCGGCGCGGGCGATGGAGGCCACGCAGTCGTTGGGGCAACCGGACATTTTAAATTTGAATTTGTAGGGAAAAGCCGGACGATGCAGTTCGTCCTGATAATGCATGGTCAGATCGTAGGTCAGCGCCATGGTGTCGTAACAGGCCCATTCGCAACGCGCCATTCCGCAACAGCAACTCGGGGTCCGCAAATCGGAACCGGAACCGCCGATGTCGAAGTCGATTCCCTGCAGGTCGGTGAAGGTCGGCTCCAGCTGATCGGTGGTGGTGCCGAGCAGAATGATGTCACCGGTCGAACCGTGCATGTTGGTCAGACCCGATCCGCGTTTTTCCCAGATGTCGCAGATTTGCCGCAGGGCTTTGGTCGTGTAAAACCACCCGGCCGGCTGGTTGATACGCATGGTGTGGAAATGTGAAATATTGGGAAATTTTTTCGGCAGATCGGAATACCGACCGATCACGCCGCCGCCGTACCCCATAACACCCACAATACCGCCGTGCTTCCAGTGGCCGATTTTTTCGTTGTAGGACTGCTCCAATTGGCCGAGAAGGTCTGCCGCCATGGGGCCATGCTTGGCCGCCATTTTGATCTCCTTAACGAAACTTGGCCATTGACCCTTCTCAAGCTCATCAAGCATTGGTGTGTTGGGAAGATTGTCCGCCATTGCAACTCCTTGATTTATATAGGTGTGTTCTTTAATTCCGACTGCCGGCTTCGGGTAACCTCCTGATCCTATCCTGACTTGCAGACCGAAGAATTCTCTACCTTAATGATACAGCTCCGCCCCGGCCTGAAATATTTTACACCCGAATATGTTACTAATTTCACTATATCAATAAATATTCTAATTAATTTATTGATGCAAGTCAAGCATATTATGTGAAAAATTTCATTATCTATTGTTTTTGGATGATCTCGAAAATTACTTAATCTTACACATTAAGACATCATAACTGACTAAATAGTAACAATATAACGAAATCGGTCAATTCTGTTGGCGAGGTCGCGGCGAAAACGGCCAATGTCAATTTGCCGCAAATTTCCCCCAAACCCGGTTTGAGGCATTTGGCTTTTCTGCTGGTTGGTAATTTTGAAAAAGCGGGCAAAAACCATCATTGTTGACCGTATTAGGCCTCCGGAATCGCGTTCGGTGATTACGGCCCTGCTTGTACTCATAAAAAAAGCCCCCGTTGGGCGGGGGCTTATATCATAAGACAATAAATTACATATCCTTATATGGATTCGGGCCGACCCGCTCAATCGTCTCCAGAAAATCATCGAATATTTTCGGGATTTTCTCATAGTCAGTGATTGCCAGCTCGTGGAATTCCACCCGTTCCTCCTCAAGCACCAACTGTTTGAGTTTTTCTCGCACGTTGTCCATGCGATACTCGGCCAGCTCACTGCCCTTGATGAAGTGGCATTGGTAGTCATCCCCCTTGCGACAACCGATCAGCAGAACGCCGTCATAACCCGATGCCAGCGCATCGCTAACCCAAACCGAATTCATGGATCCAAGACATCGCAGAGGAATAATGCGTAACATGGAATTGTACTGCATTCGCTTGATGCCGACCATATCGACCGCCGGCATGGCATCGTTTTCACAGATAAAGGCCAGAATACGCGGTTTTTCATCGAATTCATCCGGCATGGGGATGGATTTGATCATCTTGGAAACCATGTTGACGCTATAATTCTTGAAAGAAATAATGCGTTCTGGACAGGCCCCGAGACAGACCCCGCATCGACGGCAACGGAACGGATTCGGTAGGGGAGTGCCCTTATCGTCCTCGTCCAGTGCCCCGAACGGGCATTCCTCGGTGCATCGCTTGCACTGGGTGCATTTTTGCATCATGAATTCCGGATAACTCAGATCACCGGCGCGCGGATGAACCGCTTCGCCTTTCGCGACTGCCTCGACCGCCTGAATCGATTTGAGCGCCGCGCCGTAGGCGTCGTTCATCCCGGTGTCGAAATCCATGGGCGCACGAACGCCGCCGGCCGCATACATGGCGGTTCGGCGCGTTTCATACGGGAAGCAGATAAAGTGCGAATCCGGGTAGCCGTATTTCAGCGTCGGCAGATCGGTGCCGTGACGATAGGTCAGATTAAGAATATGAGCGCCTTTCTCAGATGATTCGGCGGCTTTCTTGCCGTCCTCGGTCTGGCCTTCGGCAGGCTTGTCTTCGGTTTCTTCGGCCGGTTTCTCTTCACCTTCCGCCGTATCAGTCGTCGGAATCTCTTCATCTTCGACCTTGGTCGTCGGGACCATTCCGGCCGCCAGCACCAGCATGTCGGCCCTGACCGTGATATCCTCACCGAGCAGAGTTTCCTCGACGTCGATTTCGATACCGTCGCCGGCTTTCCTCACTCCCGCAATTTCACCCTTGGTCAAAAAGATATTGTCATCGGTTTGAGCAAACTGATAAAACAGTTCGTACTGGGCGGGTGAACGAACGTCCTTATATATAATGTAGATTTTGGCGTCCGGGTATTTCTCCCGCACATACATCGCCTGTTTCAATGACACCCGGCAACAGACCGCCGAGCAATAGGGAAGATGATCCTGATCGCGTGAACCGGCGCATTGAATAAAGGCAATGCTGTCGATCGGCTTGCCGTCCGACGGACGTTTGATCTCGTCCTTCATCGCCATTTCTTCCATCTGGACATTGGTGATGACGTCCGGGGTACTGCCGTATCCGAGATAATCCAACTTTTCCGGATCGTACGGTTTCCACCCGGTGGCAAGAATGATCGAACCGAACACCAACGGTTCGGAGGAACCGCCGTTGGTCAGGCTGACATTGAATTTGCCCGGCTGACCGACCGTCTTGGCGATCTGCGTGTTCTTATGAATGGTAATATTGTCGTGGGCTTCCACGGCCTGAACCAGGTCGCCGAGTCCGGTGTCTTCCAGTTGTTGATAGGGCGGACGCTTGGGAAAGACCTTTTTGAACTTTGTCGCCCAGCCGCCGAGTTGCTCCTCTTTTTCCACCAGCGTAACCTTGTAGCCGGCATCGGCCGCGGCCTTGGCGGCGGTCATACCGGTCATGCCGCCTCCGACCACCAGAATATCCTTGCTGGTTTCCTCGACGTACGGCACCGGCGGTTCGATATTACTCACCCGGGCGATACTCATGCGAATATTGTCTTCGCCCAGAAATTGGGTGTCCTCATCGTTGGCCGGGTGCGACCAGACCACCTGCTCACGCAGATTGGCGCGGTCGGTCATGACATCGTCGCCGAATTCAAACATTTCCGGGAATACCCGGTTGGAACAGGCCGCCACCACGATTCGGTTCAGCCCTTCGTTTTTAATGTCGGCCTTGATCAGATCGCCGCCTTCGGGACTGCACAGCGCGTCGTGGGTTTTGCAGACGGCTATGCCTTTTTCATTGGCGGCTTCGATTAATTTATCGACATCGAGTGATTTCCCGATATCACAACCCTTGCAGATATAGCAACCGATTTTCTTTTCCATGGCGCTACCTCCTATTTCCCAGGTTGAGTGCTTTTAAAGCCGCGCCGGTAGCATCCTGAACCGTCGCCGATACATCGAGCGGACGGAGAGCCGTGCCCGCGCCGATGACGCCCGTGTCCGATCCCGGAACGATAAATCCGAAATCATCAAGCGGCGTTTCCAATGGCGGCGGAGTGTCGGCGGTATTGGGAACAAGACCGACCGCAAGGACAGCCATGTCGACTTCCATTTTAACTATTTCGCCGGTCAGGGTGTTTTCAGCCTCGAGGATGAGATTTTTACTGCCCGCGACCTCCGTTATTTTGGCAACCTTGCCACGGTGGAAGAAGAATTTCTCGTCACCCTGTTGCTTGACATAAAAGTCTTCCAGACGCCCCGGCGAGCGGACGTCAATATAAAACATGTGGATTTCGGCATCGGGATAGCGCTCCCGCACATACGTCGCCTGTTTCATCGAGGCCAGGCAACATACCGCCGAGCAATAGGGGAGATGATTCTCATCCCGCGACCCGGCACATTGCACGAAACCGATTTTGGTGATTTCCTTTTGATCCGACGGACGCACGACCTTCCCCTGGGTCGGGCCGCTCTCGGCCGCCAGTCGTTCCATCATGACATTGGTAATGACGTTGTCGTATTTGCCGAAACCGAGATTGTCGATTTTAGTGGCATCATACGGACGCCAGCCGGTTGCCCAGACAATCGCCTTGACTTTGGCGGTGATGGTTTTGGCCTGCATGTCAAGATCGATCGCTTCGTATTCACAGGCTTCGACACATTTTTTCATCCGTTCGTCGCCCGCAAAGGCCGGATCGACAACATAGCGGAACGGATATGCCATCAAATGCGGCAGATAAACCGCCTTGGTTTTATCGAGACCGTAGTTGAAATCGTTGTCGCGCTCGATTTCGCAGACCTTGGCGCATTCTCCGCAGGCGGTGCATCGTTCGTTGACATACCGGGGATTGAGCTTGATCTCCACTTCATAATCGCCCGGACTGCCGGATATCTTCTCAACGTCGGCGAGGGTCAATACCCGCACGCGGGGATTGATGCGAATCCGCTTCAGGTTGATTTCCATGCCGCACGTCGGCGGGCATAGTTTGGGGAAATACTGGTTGGAAGCAACCACGCGTCCCCCCAAAGAAGGCATTTTCTCCAGCAGGATCACATGTTTGCCGACTTCGGCCGTTTCAATGGCAGTGGTCATACCCGCGATTCCCCCGCCGACGACCAGAGTATCAGCCGTGATCTGGTTTTCGCGCGGTTCAAATTCGGCCATGTGCAACTCCTTGTCAATTCGCCGGAAAGGCGTTCCGGTGAATTTCGTTATATGATTCTTGTGTTTATCCTCGCGCTTGTGAAATTTTTAACAAATATCACCAAACAAATAAGCAGATTCCTCTGCCTTTTCACGTGTTACGCAATCTGCCTGAAAAAATATTGCTTTATTATTGATTTGTCAAGTGATTTGCTAAGGGTATGATCGCAAACGGCTTTCAAAAACGAATAAAAGAAAGATTTCACAAGGTGGCCGATTATATTTATGATGAGGCACAAAGAGATCAGGAAAAACTAAACCGCAAATACCGAATGGTTCGACCTTCTTCAAGATGACTTTTTTCGTAGGTCGTTTTGATTGTAAGAACTTCGTCGATGATCGGCCCGGCGTAAAGATCGTCGATAACCTCGTGAACAACACATTTCTGCTCGGCCAAAGTCTCTTTGGTAAATTCGAACAGGTTGCGTTCGTCGGTTTTTAGATGAATCAATCCGCCCGGTTTCAGCACCTGCCTGTAAAGATCAAGAAAACGGGGAGAAGTCAGCCGTTTCCGGGCCTTGCATTTCCGGGGATAGGGATCGGGGAATGTGATCCAGATTTCTGAGATTTCATCTTTGGCGAACATGTCGGTCAAAAGCTCGATCCGCTGACGGATAAAGCCGACATTGGCAAGTCCCAAATCCAAAGCGGTTTTCGCGCCGCGCCAGATGCGCGCGCCCTTGAGATCAATACCGATAAAGTTCCGTTCGGGAAATGTCTGCGCCAGATCGACCGTGTATTCCGCCTTGCCGCAGGCCAACTCCAGCGTAATCGGATTCGTGTTTTTAAAATACTCCTCCGCCCAACGGCCTTTGGGGAGCGACTCGTATTCGTAGACATTTGAAAACGTCGCCAGTTCGGCGAATTTGGCAAGTTTGCCTTTTGACATATTCGTTCGCCTTGCTATTTCATCAGTCTGATCACCCGTCGGGTGAAATCAACGGTTATTCGTTCGTATTGTTCCAGTAGTGAATTCCCCAGTATGCCGATATTCTGCAAAGCCCCCGGGGGAGAGAGCGACGGCAAATCGGCGACATAAAAACGCACGTTCGGGATGGTATACGACTCCAATGCGATACTGTCGGCCAGACCGATTTGCGCAGTGATAATCATCCCGTCCAATCCCGAGAATTCCGCCGCCACGGTGGTATCGATTCCGATGTTGGCGGTTCGGGCGGCTTCGGTCATGAGCAGGTTGGTGGATAATCCCGTATCCAGAATGAAATACACCGGTGCGTTGTTGACGCGCCCCTTGAAAAAAATATGATTGCCGACGATGCCGAAGGGAATCGATACGGTTTCCCGAGTCGGTTCCGCCATATCATCGGCCATAAAATACATCACCGCCGTTTCGCCGTTAAGACCGTAACTGAAAGTGATCATCGGTATCCGGGCCAGCAAATCCATACCGAGAATCCCGAGAATCTTCTTCCCGCCGATTTTCGGCAGGCTGTCAACCACGCGCACCGTTACGTTTTCCCAGCGCTGACTGCCAACTTTTGCCCATGGCAAAGCGGCATACCCCGCGAAGCCGTCGATCGCCCCTCCGAATCCGTCGATCACGTTTCCCGTAATGTTGCGATGGCCGGAATCAATGGCGGACGACAGCATGACACTGCTGTCAAGCAGGGTACGATCAATGAGGGTGCTCCCCGCCCCGAAATCTATGATAAAACTGCCCGTCCGGGAACCGTCGACTCGTCCCGATGCGAACAGGTATCCATCGCGGTATTCCAGTACCGCTCTGCCCATTATATGAGTACCTGAATCGGGGGGAACGGATGCGGCTTGGTATTTCCCCACCCCGAATACCGTAGCCGGAGTGAATAGCAGTAAAAACAGACATGCCGATTGAATGAGCGGTTTGACGGTTTTCATGATCGGCATAAATTAGTGTTTCGCCGCAATCGGCATGCGGCGTCCACTACCGAAGGCTTTGGAGGTTATTTTCAGACCGGGAGGCGCCTGACGGCGTTTATATTCGTTGCGGTCGACCGTATGCACCACCCATTCGGCGATCTTGGGATCGAATCCGCGTTGGATGATGTCGCGCAGGGAATATCCATCCTCTATATAATAATGAAGGATTTCATCCAAAACATCGTAGGGTGGAAGTGTGTCCTGATCGGTTTGGTCGGGGCGCAGTTCAGCCGATGGCGGTCTCGTTATGATATGTTCGGGAATGACCGTTCGCTCGCGGTTGATATACCGCGCCAGTTCGTAAACCGTGGTTTTTGGCAGATCGGAAATCACCGCCAGTCCGCCGGCCATGTCGCCGTACAAAGTGCAGTACCCGGTCGCCAGTTCGCTTTTATTGCCGGTGGATAAAACCAGATACCCGTACTTGTTCGAAAACGCCATCAGAATATTCCCCCGGATACGGGCCTGGACGTTTTCCAGCGACACGTCGAGTTCATCGGTGTGCAGATGATCGCGGAAACTTTTCAGATAGGCGTCGTAAATCGGCGAAATCGGAATGACCCGCAATTCCACGCCGAGATTGTCTGCCAACTGCCGCGCGTCGTTCAGGCTGTCGTCGGATGAGTACTGCGACGGCATCGCGATGCCCAGCACGTTGTCCGGGCCGAGAGCCCTCGCCGCCAGGCAAAGCACGATTGCCGAGTCGATACCGCCGGAGATGCCGATCACCGCTTTGGAAAAGCCGGTTTTGCGCATGTAATCACGAATGCCCAAATGCAGGGCCGATTCGATTTCGGATTCTTCTTCCATTTGTGCGATTGTTTCTTCGGTGCCGTCGGCATGCATGTCGACGGTTACCACGCTTTCCTCGAACGCAGACAAAGCCGCGATGATCCGTCCGTTGCCGTCAAGACAAAGACTGCGACCGTCGAAAATCAATTCGTCGTTGCCGCCGACCTGATTGACGAAGGCGAAGGGAATATGATGCTTCTTGATATGATTGACCAACAGACGATATCTGATTTCATCTTTGCCGAGATAAAAAGGCGAACCGGAAATATTGATAAACAGCGTCGCGCCTCTTCGAGCCAGAATACCGATCGGATCGATACCGTAGGCGCCGTCCGGCCACAAACCCGGCTCGTTCCAGTAATCCTCGCAAATGGAAATCCCCAGCATCTCATCCTTGAACTTGACCGGATTGATATCCGGAGCGGGATCGAAATAGCGCGGTTCGTCGAAAACATCGTATGACGGCAACAGCGATTTATAAACTCTGGCATGAATGTTCCCGTTGAATATCAACAGAGCCGCGTTGTGCAACCGGCGTTTGCCGTTGGTTTCGCTCGGGACCGGCGCGCCGATCAGAATGCCGGTGTCGATATGATTTTTCGAGAAATCACATAACCTCGCGATAGCATCATCGACCCGATCGATAAATCTTTGCCGAATCAGAAGATCATGCGGGGGATACCCGACCAGAAACAGCTCGGGGAAAACGATCAGATCGGATTCCCGGCCGTGATCCCGTACCGTCCGACAGGCTTTGTCCAAATTACCCTTGATGTCTCCCACGACGGGATTCAACTGCGCCAGTGTTATTTTCATGCCGTTTGCATTCCTGACAAGAGTGCCGTTCCATACATCATGTTGTTATTGCAATAGTAACGGATATTACGCCGAATTGGCAATGACTTTTACGACTTCGCGCAAAATTCTTCCGATGAAAAAGCTTTAGTGTCAAGCTTTGACAACCGATAGTTTTATCAGAATGACAACGTGGGAGTAATATGACGCAAGCGATGAAAACGTCCGATCCGACCGATGAATGCACGAGAAGTCTTTGCCTCAAACAATCCGACCGTCTGATTGAATCGAATTCCGATACAATACGTGATTCCGTTCAAATGGGAGACTGCTTGGACCGCGGATGCTCTCATGTTGAAAACGGATCAGGCGATCGCGACGTGCAATGCCTGATCGATCGCGTCGACGACCCGTTCTTGATCCTTCGGTCGGACGGCGGTATCATTTACGCCAATGCCACGTTTTCAAAGTCATTTGAGTATTGCGAAAAGGAATTTTATATTTTCTGCCACCAAGGTGTACAAACTCTTTTGGATTCCAAATTAAATCCGAAGCTTCGCGGCACAAGATGCCGTTAATATATGCCTGGGCGAATGAGTGGCGAATGCCATCCCATGCTTTATC
>CAZVNK010000071.1:0-1493 GCA_964628115.1 uncultured Ignavibacteriaceae bacterium
AGGCGTGAATACCGTGCCATGGCCGAAATCAACGTCACCAATCTGGTCGACGTCGTGCTGGTCCTGCTGATTATTTTCATGATTTCCGCACCGCTGTTGCAGTCGGGCATCGAAGTCGATCTTCCCAAAACCCGCGCCGCCGCGCTTGAAGAGCAGGCCGAGGGCGTGGTGTTGACCATCGACAAAAAAGGCGGCATCTTCATCAATGACGTCTGGACCCGGCTGGACAATTTCGAGGACGCGCTGGATCGGGAACTGCAACGCATCGGCAAATCATCGGTCTTTTTGCGAGCCGATTCGCTGGTTAATTACGGCGTTGTGGTCGACGTCATCGGGCGACTCAAAGCTATGGGTATCGAGGAGCTGGGGCTGATTACGGCCAAGCAGGAAGGTGGGGATTCAAATCGGCGATGAGAACCGATTTTATTTTATCATTTCTGGTGCATTTCGTCCTGATCATCGTTCTCGTAATCTCCACACCGTTTCGACCGAAGGTCAGGACCGATTTGGGAGAAGTCATTACGGTCAATCTTACTTCTCTGCCGGCCTCGTTGCAACCGCAACAGAAACCGGAACCGATCACCATTCCGCAGGCGATTGAAGCCGACGAGCCGGAAGTGTCCATCCCGGAGATGGCGACCGTTACCGAAACCAAACCGATTGAAAAACCAAAACCCAAACCGAAAGAACCCAAAGACGACACCTATCGACCCAAAACCGAAAAAGGCGATCAGGATCAGGCGGGACTGCCCGACGGTCAGAAAGATGTCAGCCGGAATCTCGGTTCCGGATCGAAATTCGGCGGCGCGGCAATCGACAACGCCTCGTTCGATTACCCTTACTGGTTCGTGCAGACCTTCGGCAAAATCGAGCGCAACTGGAGTAATCCGGTATACGCCAACCGGCCGCTGAGCTGTGTCGTATACTTTCAGGTTATCACGTCAGGGCGTATCATAAAAACCGAAATAGAAAAATCCTCCGGCGTCGACGCCTTCGATCGGGCCTGCGAGCGGGCGGTCAAACAAGCCCAGCCGCTCCCCCCTCTGCCCGGCGACTTCGCCGAAGAAATCCTTGGCATTCACCTTGAATTTCCGTATTCACCATTATGAAAAAACATATCGCATTTGTAATCGTTATCATATCGTTATTGACCGCCATGCAGGCCGTATCGCAGGGATTGCCGATACGCGACGTCCACGGGCGTCTTCAGGAAAAAACCAGTTTCGAGCCGACCCGTATCTCGGTCGAGGACAATCGCTATGTCGGTATCGACCCGATCGAATACCCCGACACCATCCTGCTTCGCAACTGCGCCGCGATCCTGCGCAAGGACCTCGACTTCTCGCCGTATTTCGAGATCATCCTGCTGGATTCGTTTTTCATGCGCCACATGGAATTGACCGAAATGACCATGCTGGGATGGAGACGGCTCGGCTCGGAATATCTGGTCAAAATGGAACTCAAAAAACTACAATTCTGGGAATGTTAAGTCA
>CAZVNK010000071.1:1503-6528 GCA_964628115.1 uncultured Ignavibacteriaceae bacterium
GTTAAAATGGAAACCGAATTCCCCCGCGACAGGATTACGATTCAGTACCGCCTGTATTCGGTCGAAAGCGGGCGTGAAATAAAAAAGAAACGCTTCGACGCCAAAAAGGCCGCGTACCGAACACTGGTGCACGAAATCGCCAACGACATCGTCAAAACGTTAACCGGCGATGAAAGCATTTACCTGACAAAAATCGTTTACGTGAAAAAGATCGACAGCACCAAAGAGCTGTTCATGTCCGACTACGACGGACACAACGAAGAACAATTGACCGACAACGGCTCGATTAATATCTCCCCCGCCGTGTCGCCGGACGGTAAGTACATCTATTTCACCAGTTACATGCACGACGTGCCGAACCTGTATGAATTGTCACTCAAAGACAACGGCGTCAAGTCGATCGCCGAACAGCCCGGAATCAACGCGGCGGCGGCGGTATCGCCCGACGGCAAACAGATCGCCTGTGTGTTGTCGCGCGACGGCAACTCGGAGATATACCTGATCGACCGCAAGGGCAAAATCGAAAAACGCCTGACCAAAAGCTGGTCGATCGAATCCTCCCCGACCTGGTCGCCCGACGGCAAGGAAATCGCGTTCACCTCGGATCGGACCGGATCACCGCAGATTTATATCATGGATCGCGAGGGATTGAACGTCCGGCGCCTGACCTTCAAGGGCGGGTATAACGATTCCCCGCAATGGTCACCCAAAGGCGACCAGATTATTTTCGTGCATCGCGACGGACATTTTCACGTCGCCTCCATCGACGCCACCGGCAAAAATTTTCGCATTTTAACCGATCTCGGAAATAACGAAAATCCCCACTTTTCACCGGACGGTAATCATATTATCTTTACGTCAAACCGGCTGGGACCGACCGAGGTTTATACCATGGACCTGTTCGGTAACAGCCAACGGCGGCTGACCATTCGGGGCGGTTTTTCCAACCCTATCTGGTTGCCGGAAAAAGACTGATAAACTGATAAGAGGAGGGTAAAACGGGATACCGGTAAAACTGCGTTTTTATAGTTGACCGGAATGGCAAAATTGAGTAGAATGCTGACACTATAAATGGAAGTATAATAATCAAAATATCTAAGGAGGATACCATGAGAAAGGTTTATCTGATTGCACTGCTGGGCATATTTGCACTGTTTATTGCCAGTTGCGGCGGTCCGCCGCCTCCGGAACCGGAAGAACCGGTCGTGGTTGAGCCGGAACCCGAGCCGGAACCCGAGCCGGAACCCGAACCGGAACCCGAGCCGGAGCCGGTGCTGATTACCGAATCGGATTTTCAGATTGTCTATTTTGATTATGACAAATTCAACCTGGTCGATTCCGCCAAGCGCGCGCTCGACAATAACGTTCGCGTTCTCAAGAACAACCCGAACGTGGTGGTCATGATCGAGGGACATTGCGATGAACGCGGCACGATCGAGTATAACCTGTCACTCGGCGAAAAACGCGCCAACTCGGCGATGCAGTATATCAAGGATCTCGGTATCAGCGGCTCCCGGATGAAAACCATCAGTTACGGCAAGGAAAAACCGGCTGATCCGGGACACAACGAACGCGCCTGGGCCAAAAACCGTCGTGTCGTCTTTAAAGTGATGTCACAATAACCGCTGATTGGTGGAGATTATGACGCGCAAAACGATACTGACGTCCGCGATTCTGCTGACCGGTGCACTTCTCCTGATATCGGGATGTTGCATGAAACGCGACGTGATCCGGCTGGAGGATCGTCTCATCAAGATCGACGCCGATCAGGAGGAAGTCAACCGCTCGGTGGAACGGCTGGATTCCCTGCTGACGTCCGAAGGCGAAGCGTCGATGCAACTTCGCGCGGAAATCCGAAGCGCGGTCAATGACCTGCTGACCGAGTTCCAGGCCATTCAAGCCAACATGCAGGATTTACAGGACAAGGTGGCTTTTCTGACCGAAAGCGGCGGTGCCCGTCCGGTGATCATGGAACCGTTCGTACAGACCGACAGTACCGACTCGACGGCGTCCGGCACTCCGGTCATTCCGGGAATCGACTGCCAGGAATTGTACGACGAATCTTTCATTTTCATGCGACGTGGGCAGTACGAAGAGGCTTTGATCGGTTTCGCCGACTATCTCAAGTATTGCGGAACCGAAGACAAGGCCGACAACGCCCGGTTCTGGACCGGTGAGTCGTACTATTCCATGAAACGGTACAAAGACGCCATCAGTGAATTCGACCTGCTACTGCGCGATTATCCCGATTCCGAAAAACGCCCCGGCGCTTTGTACAAAATCGCCCGCTCCCACGAGGAACTGGGACAGACCAATGACGCCAAAGAAATCTTTCAGAAATTGGTCAATGATCACCCGGAAACGCTGGAGGGCGAACAGGCCAGGGAGAAACTGAAGGAATACCGTTAGCGATGCCCGTAACGGACATAAAGCTCAACATAACATACCCGACCGCGAGCGTGCCTCCCGGTCGGGGTTTTTATCAGTTGGAGGAAGAAACGCTGTATCTTCCGGTGGAATACCCCGGGGAAACATGCCGTTTCTTTTCCTACCTGGAATCCGATCCGGTGTCGTTTCAACTGGATCGCGATGGTCGTCTGATTTTTATCGAAATCACTCTTCCCCGCCGACGCTGGAGAATCAAACCGAACTTGGTGCCCCCGGAGACCGCGGAATCGGCCGACATCCGCTTTCTCGATTTCCGCGAGCGTTTCGCCGAACCGACCGTTCTCTGCAACGAGAAGAAAGATTTCCTGCTGATTCGTTTCTCGCGTGGGTCGGCGACGCACAATTACTATCTCGCGCAAAATCTTATCGCCCAGGTGACCGAAAATCAACGACTGACCGCGCTCTGGGTGTTCGACATCGTCGATGACCTCGCCGGGCGTAAAATCGCCGCCTGGCGTAAACGTATTCACGGCAAACCGTCAAGCTTCAAAAAAAACGCGACCATTCCCGCCGACATTCTCAATATATGATACGGATGTGATATCCTTCCGCCCCGTTTCGCCGTTACTTGTAGCGGAGGTAACAGATGGGGCCGTTTTTATACATTGACGTCGATGCCTTTTTCGCATCGGTGGAGCAGTCCATCAATCCCGCCCTGGTCGGTCGTCCGGTCATGGTGGGCGGGCTAAAACACGAACGCGGCGTGGTGGCATGTCCCAGCTACGAGGCGCGATCACGCGGCGTACACACCGGGACGACCTTGCACGAAGCCGCCCGGTTGATTCCCGACGGCGTTTTCCTGCGCGGGGATTTCAATCGTTATCAGGATTTCTCTGATCGCTTCTATGATATCCTGTACTCATACACACCGGATTTGGTGCGCATTTCACAGGATGAGGCCTGCCTGCATATCGGCGGAATTTCGCGGCGATTCGCCGACAGTCACACGCTTGCCGAACAACTGCAACGACGGATATGGGACGAACTGGCGTTGTCGACCTCGATCGGTGTTGCCCCCAGCCGCGTGGCCGCCAAAATCGCCTCGGAATATCGCAAACCGATGGGGCGAACCATTCTCACGGCGCAAATGCTCCCCGGCTTTATGGGGGCGCTGGCCATTCGCAAAATCCCCGGAGTCGGCCCCGTGACCGAGAAGATTCTGCATGAAATGGGTATATACACCACCGGGCAACTGGCGCAGGTTCCTGAGCAGTATTTGAAAACCGTGTTTGGCATCAACGGATTGAAAATCGCCTCGTACAGTCGCGGCGAGGATGGCCCGCTGTTGCGTGATTATCACGCCGTGCGTTCGGTCAGTCGCGAAACCGGATTCGCCGATGACATCAGCGACCGCGCGGTGCTTCTGTCGCACTTTTATTATTTATTGGAACGCGCCGCCCGAAAACTACGCGCCCTGTACAAAACCGCCGCGACGGTGAAAATCAAGTTTCGCTACGCCGATTTCAAAACGGTCGAGGGCGCGACGCGGATTCATCCGATGTCCAACGATGAAGGCGATATCTTCCCCGCCGTCGAACGGATGTTCACCCAACTGCTCACCCGGCGAGTGGGAATTCGACTGGTCGGAGTCACCCTGACCGGCCTGCGCAACCATCGCGACAACGAATCTTTCCTGAACGACCGTATCGAAAAAAACCGCCGCCTGCGTCGGGGGCTGGACAGTGTCCGCGCCCGCGAGGGATTCTTCTCACTCATGACCGGGCGCACCTGGGCGCTCGACCGACGCTACAAACGAGGAGACACCGGCTATGAATTGCGCACTCCCGGTTTGTCGCAGTAGCTATTCCCTGCGATACGGCACCACTCCGCCCGAACGACTGGCGCAGACCGCCGAGGAGTACGGCTATCCGGCGTTGATTATGGCCGACCGGAACAATCTCTACGGCTGTTATGACTTCTATCACGCCGCCAGGGAACTCGGCATTCGGCCGATTATCGGCGCCACCGTAACGACAACATTGGGAAACATCACACTGCTGTGTGAGAATCTCGACGGTTTTAGAAACCTGTCACGACTGATTACGCAGTATCGATTGAACGGCGATATTCCGTCCGACGTGTTGTCGGCCCATGCGAACAATTTGCTTGGTATCGTATCACCGGCGACATACGATCCCATAGTGCATGAAATTTTCGGTTCCGCTCTTTTCATGCAAATCGGATACGATAAACCGTCGCAGGCATATCGTCGTGCCGAAAAAGAGGGTATCAAAGCGGCCGCCCTTCCTCCCGTATCTTTTCTCGGCAAGGAGGATTATGAAACGCATCGCCTGCTTCGCACCATCGACGGCGGGCATCTGATAACGCATATCCCACCTGATCAACTGGCCTCGCCCGATGAGTATTTGCGTCCGCCCGATTGGTACGACCACTTGTACGCACCGTTCCCCGATGCGACTCGCAACTGCCATGAATTGCATGAACGGTGCAATCTCATCTTCCCGCACGTTACGAATATCCTGCCGCGTATCACTGTCGACGGCGATCATTTCGAACGTCTCCGGGTCGAAACACTGTCCGGCCTGCAAGGCAAAATACATAATCTAACCGGGCCGT
>CAZVNK010000071.1:6551-10158 GCA_964628115.1 uncultured Ignavibacteriaceae bacterium
GAAACGCCGGGATCACGGCGGTGGGGCGCGGTTCCGACGCAGGATCGCTGGTATCGTACGGCCTCGGGATCACCCGGGTGGATCCCATTCGCGAGGGATTGTATTTCGAACGCTTTCTCAACGAAGCCCGCTCCGATTGTCCCGATGTCGATCTCGATATCGACTGGCGACGGCGCGATGACGTGCTGGATTATATCTATCGTACGTACGGCCATGAACATGTCGCCATGATGGCGTCGTACATTCGCTTTCAACCCCGGCTGGCGATGCGGGAAACCGCCAAAGCGATGGGAATCGCACCCGATGAGATCAGCCGTTTCGTCAAGCGACTCCCGTGGAGTTCGATGGGAAAACCGGACGATAGTATCGCGCGGCTTCCCGCCGCCACCAAATCGCGGTTGGACTGGGAAAGATTCGCGCCGGTAATCCGGGGCGCAAAGGCCATCGCGGAACTCCCCCGGCACCTGAGTATCCATCCCGGCGGCATCGTCATCACTCCCCGACCGCTAACCGACTATATCCCGCTGGAACGGGCCGCCAAGGGGATTGTCGTGACTCAATGCGATATGTATCAGGCCGAGAAAATCGGACTGGTAAAAATCGACATTCTCGGTCAACGCGGACTGGCGGTGATCGCCGACTGTCTGGCTGAAATGAAAAAACTACACGGTGATGATTTCGAGATCCCCAACGACGATGACGCCACCTATCGCCTGCTTCGCACCGGGAAAACCATCGGCGTTTTCCAAATCGAATCGCCCGGCCTGCGTTCATTACTGCGGGTGTTAAAACCGCGCGTCTTAAACGATATCACGCTCGCGCTGGCACTGATACGTCCCGGCGCGTCCGATTCCGGCATGAAACAGATATTCCTCAATCGCTTCCACGGACGCGAACAAACCGCCTACCCGCATCCGAATCTGGCCGAAATTCTGCGTGAAACGTACGGCGTTTTTATCTATCAGGAGCAGGTCATTCTCGCCGGGCAGAGTATCGCGGGGTTTAATCTCCCCGCCTCGGATTTACTGCGGCGGTCGATCACGAAAAAACGCCTGGCCGGGGAAAATAAAAAACTGACCCGCCGCTTTCTCGACGGCGCCGACCGCAACGGGATCGACAAAACCACCGCCCGGGACATTATCGCGCAATTGAGTCAATTCGCATCGTTCGGATTCTGCAAGGCGCACGCGGCCACCTATGGGCATCTGGCCTATCAGTCGGCCTATTTCAAAACCCATTACCCGGCAATCTTCATGACTGCCGTCCTGCGCAACGGCGGCGGGTATTATCCCTCCGCGGTGTATGTCGCTGAGGCGCGCCGACTCGGCGTGAGTGTCAGGCCGCCGGATTGCATCCTCTCGGAACGCCGCGATTCCATTCACGGCGGGCGGATATACCTGGGACTTTCGCGGGTGCGCGATATCACCCGCCGTACGCTCGACCAAATCGAATCGGGCCGCCCGTTCACGTCGCCGGCCGATTTCCTGTCACGGGTGGATATCTCCGAACGCGAAGTCGAAAACCTGATCCGGGTCGGTTTCTTCGATTCGCTGGATACGTCACGCCCCGGCCTGCTCTGGCAGTACCGTCTCTGGGGACGTGCCCCGAAACGACGCGATGATGACCTGTTCGGCGGGAAAGTCCTCCCGCCCGTAAGCGAACACCTGCCGCAATTGCGGCAATTCAGCCGGTACGATATTTTCCGGGCGGAAAAAAACATATTGGACATACCGGCATCGTTTCATCCCCTGTCACTTTTTGACACACACCGACCGGTCGACGTCGCCGCGTTGACGCGTGCGCCCGCCCATCGGACGGTGACCGTCTCCGGCTGGCTGGCGGATCGCAAGCGGATCAAAACCCGCGACGGCAAGTCGATGGTGTTTCTGACCTTCGACGCGATCGACGACACCTTCGAGGTCATTCTCTTTCCCGACGTTTACGATCGTTTCAGTGAGACGATTCGCACGTATCGTTATCTTGAGATTGACGGACAGGTCAACTTCGACGACGGCACTCCGGCGCTGATCGCGCGGTGTATCCGCCCCGCCGAGACGGGAATTCCCCGAGTAAAACACATTTAGATTGACACGCCGGGGATGCGTCTTTTTATTACGATCATGACGATTCCAATGAGTATTCAGACCGAGTATTCCAAGCTGGTCGAACGCATCGAACATTATGCCCGATTGTACTATGTGCTTGACAGTCCGGAAATATCCGATGCCGAATACGACCGGCTGTTCGATCGCCTGCTGGAATTGGAGAAACAGTACCCCGCACTGGTGACGCCGGCGTCGCCGTCACAACGCGTGGGCGGCGACCCGCTTCCCGCGTTCGGAATGGCCGGACACCGGATACGCATGCTCTCGCTTCAGAAAGTCACCACCAAAGAGGAATTCGCCGAATTCGACAGACGAGTCCGCGACGGACTGGGCACCGACGACGATGTCGAATACGTGGTCGAGCCGAAACTCGACGGACTCGCAGTGGAGCTGGTCTACGAAGGCGGCGTCATGATGGTCGGATCGACTCGCGGCGACGGCGCCAAAGGCGAAAACATCACGCCCAATCTCACGACCATTCGCTCGATACCGATGCGACTCTCGGAGGAAACGGCGATGAGATATCCCCTGCTGGAGGTGCGCGGCGAAGTCATCATGCGCAAATCGGACTTTCGAAAACTGAACGAACGCATGAAAGAGTCCGGAGCCCAGGAGTTCGCCAATCCACGCAATGCCGCCGCCGGTTCCCTGCGCCAGTTGAATTCGCAGGTTACCGCGAAACGATCATTGATGTTTTACGCCTATAATATCGCCGCGACCAATCTTCCTGAATTGGACGATCATTACACAACGATACGGTTTCTGAAATCCGAGGGATTCCGCATCAACGAAAATGTCAAACTTCTGCGTGGGATAGATGCCGTTGAACGGGAGTTTTCTCGCCTTGAGAATATCCGTCCCGATCTTGATTATGAAATCGACGGGATGGTCGTCAAGGTAAATTCCTTCCGCGAACAGGAACAACTGGGCGAAATCGCGCGCGCCCCGCGCTGGGCGGTGGCGTGGAAATTCGCCGCCGAGGAAGTCGAAACCGTCGTCGAAGATATTATCTTCTCAGTCGGACGAACCGGGGTCGTCACCCCCGTCGCCAAACTGCAACCGGTGCACGTCGCGGGCGTGACCGTTTCAAACGCGTCATTGCACAATGAAGACGAAATGCACGAACTGGATATCCGTATCGGCGATAACGTCGTCATCCGCCGCGCCGGAGACGTTATCCCGCAGGTGGTGTCGGTTATCAAAGAGAAACGAACCGGGAAGGAAAAGAAAATCACCATGCCGCATACCTGCCCGTCATGCGGATCGAAAACGATGCGCCCCGAAGGCGAGGCGGCCTGGCGATGTATCAATGTCGCCTGCCCCGCGCAGGTCGTGGAACGGATTTACCATTTCGCGTCGAAAGACGCAATGGATATCGAGGGGCTTGGCGGCAAAATGGCGGTTCAGTTATTTGAAAACGATCTCGTGCATGATCCCTCGGACATTTACGCGCTTACCAAAGAACAACTGCTCCCGCTCGATCTCATGGCTGACAAGCGCGC
>CAZVNK010000072.1:0-10089 GCA_964628115.1 uncultured Ignavibacteriaceae bacterium
CCCACTCGTCTCCACCTCTCCGCCGGCGGTTACGATCTTGATCACCAGGTAGTCCGATTTTTCCTGCACCACCTGGAACTGCCGCACTTCGGGACGACCGTAAAACAGGTGCGTGAAATACTCCCCGTGAATGAGTTTGCCGTTGACGGTGAGGATGTCCGAGGAGCGACCGGTCAATCCGGCCAAAAGGGGATATCGCCGCCCGCAGGAACATCGCGATGGTTTCATGCTTCCCATATCACCGATCATGTATCGAACAAAGGGAAAGCTGAAATTGGTCAGATCGGTCACGGCCAGATAGCCGACCTCTCCATCCGGCAAACGTTTGCCCTGCTCATCGACGATTTCAATGATGCGCCCCGATGCCATCACGTGCAGTCCTTCGTGCGACGGGCATTCCGCCGCGAGATTGTTGATTTCCCGCGAACCGTAGAAATCGTATACGCCGGTTCCGAACGCCTTTTCGATTTCGGTGCGCTGGCTTTCATAGAGCATTTCCGCCGATGATTTCACGGCGTGCGGCCGGATGACATATTTCCCGGTACGATTGAGATACTCCGCCGCCAGATTCAGCGACGAGGCATAACCATACACGTATGTCGGTTTGAAATCTTCCAGTTCGCTCAAGAACGCATCGAGGGTCTCCTCGGTGACATGAAAGGAATTCAACAGACGCACCCGCTCCAGTCGGAGAAACATTCGCTCCTTGAACGACCAGTCCTTGAAATCCCGATCCGCCCCCCAGAACACTCCGGTTTTGTCCCCGCGCGAAACGTCAATCCATGACATAAACAGCGTTTCCAGCGCACCGGCAAAATCCTTGTAGGCGTCGTCATGATAGCAAATCACCGGATTTCCGGTCGAACCGCCGGAGGCGTCTTCATACAGCCCCGGACGTCCCAGGCAGAGAATGCGCTGATGATCCCGCTGAAGATCGTCGCGTTTCAGCAGGGGTAATTTCTCAAGATCGCGCAGAGTATGAATATCCCGGCTATCATCGAGAATTCCCTCAAATCGCTCACGATAATATGCCGACTCCCGAAGAGCATGAGTTAATAGTTTTTGCACGCGGGCAACCTGCAATTGCTCCAGCGCCTCGGTATCCAGCCACTGCTCCGGCTGAATCTCACGCAGGAGGGCATACCGACGTTCGCCTTTCATGCGCGATCGCATCTTCAACCAGTTTCCGTATGCTTTTCGGTACCATCTACTCATCGTATCATCCTTGCGCCGAAAGCGCCCGGGTTTCTGTCTCAGTTGTCATCTCGCTCTCGCGTGCCCGCTGATAAATACCGTCCATTGCCACCGTGATCCCCGCCATCAAATACCAGGTATATCGAAACAGGCTGTGTCCGAACATCCCGGATATAAACAACGCGATCATGGCAATGACGAAGCTGTTACTAAATATCATTATCCATCTATTATTGTCAGAATTAGCCGTGTCCCGTGACAACTGCCGCAGTTTTTTCACGAAGGATCGGATAAACAGGCCGAACCAGACCAGCACCCCCAAAATGCCGGTGGTCGCCCCGAGTTGAATATACAGGTTATGAGCGCGCATGTACTGCGCGCGGCCGAAATCCCCCGTTCCGTTGGCCGCGGAAAACGCCCCCGCACCGACACCGAGAATCGGCCGGGCATACATCATACGTACACCCGCACCCCAGATTTCCCATCGTCCCGACGAGGTCTGATCGACATCCTCCATCTCGGCCAGCGTTTCATATCGCGCCCGATATTGCTCGGGAAGAAGCATCCATCCCAACGGTAGAAGAATTATCGAGATGGCGATAATCGTCATTTTTTGTTTGCTGAAAATAAACGCCCCCAACAAAACCCCCAGAAAAGCGATCATGCCACCGCGCGAAGCGGTAATCACGATCAAGGCGGTCATTCCCAGTGTCAGCGCCAGCAATGCCGCCTTGGCGATCCAGTTGCGGAAGTACATAGCGGAACCCACGATAATCGGTATCGTCGTCGCCAGTGTGTTGGCGAGCGTATTGGGATCGCCGCCCGCCGAGGTGCTTCCCTGCATACGGTCCACGCCCATGGTGTGCACGAAACCGCCGGCCATGTACGCCTTGAAGGCATCGAACGCGATATACGCGATCAACAGGTAAAACACCGTCATGAACGTCACGAACCGTTTGCGATCGGTTAGTAACGTCACGATTAGATAATAAAAGATCAGCATTTTAAAGAAGTCGATACAGGCGTCCTTGGTCAGCGATTTCTCGTACGACGTGAAAATGGTCAGTCCCATTACCACCAGAAACGCCACCAGTGCCAACGTAATTTTATCCGAGGGAAGCGTCACCCTGCCCTCCAGCACTTTCTGTCGGACGACAACGGTTACCAGCACGAACATCCCCGTCAGCATTTCCAGCCGCAGAGGAGCCAGTACCGGATACAGTTCACCCGGTCGCAATAAAAAGATCACCAGATACGTCAGCAGACCGTACATCGGGTATTTGATGATTATCACCACGTTGGCGATCAGGATTACCGCCGCAAAAAGAATCAGCGGCTTGACATACAGAATCGCCGTCCCCGCCCCCAGCGACACGACTACCAGAAACAGCCACCACAGATGTGTACTTTTGATAATCTGTTTTTCCGTGTCGGCCATCTTATCGTAGCTCCCCCGAAGATTCGTTATCGGTTCGGTTGCTTTTCGTTACCATCCCCCGAATTTTGCCGAACAGACGTTCGCGATCATCCGGTTCGAGAATAATCCAGGTCATGCCGATTATCGCCGTAATCGTCGGCACCATACAATCGACAATCAACGTAATCCACGTATCGGGCGCAAGTAATTCTCTCATCAGCCAGGCCGGCGGCAGAACGAACACGACCGCAAACACGATCGATCGCGCCGCCGTCCGGTAAAACACTCCGACGTCCGACGCCATTACCCGGTAAAACACGACCGGGTAGATAAACAGGTAAATAATCATCTGCGGAATGGCCGTCCCCAACGCCACTCCCATAATACCGTAGCGCCCCACCAATAGCAGGGACAGCCCGATATTGGCGACCGCCTCGGCGGCCAGAATATAAAAGGCAATCTTATGTCGTGATATCCCCAGCAAGACCGAATTGGCGATCATTTGCGGGAAAAACACCATTGCCGTTACGATCAACACATGCAAGATGGAAATGGCGGGGATGAAATCCTCTCCCACCCACAACAGGATAAACGGTCCGCCGAAAAAGACAATCGCCAGCGCCAGGTAGGCCGACACGTAATATAAATACCGGCTGGATTTATTATAAATGTTCATAATTCGGCCGAAATCTTTTTCCGCCTCAAAATGACTGATCGCCGGAACCAGCGGCACCGAGATAATATTGATTGCACTGCGCAACTGCGTTACGATCGCACCGGCAATGGAATACACCGTCACCGCCTCCATCGAGATAAACGCTCCGATGACGATGTTGTCGGTTTGAAAAATGACAATCCAGGTGGCGACGATCAGAAACGAAAACCATCCGTACCCCAACAGCATCCGCGTTTTCTCGCGATCGATAGCCGCGAAAGAAAATCGATTCTCGGGATACTTGCGAATTCGGATATAATTGATCGACAGTTTGGCCAGAAGCGTCATCGCCGCAACCATAAACGCCATCGCCACCAGGCCGTATCCCAATTCCAATAAAAGCACGATGCCGATTGTCTGGGCGATTCTTGCCCCGACATTGAACATGGTGGTAATATCAAACCGATGATAGGCCCCCAATGCGGTAAACGGTAACAGTGCATACCCGATAGCCTGATTGATACCAAGCACCAGAAATGCTATTTTGGCGATCTTGAGGTATTCCTCCGGAATTTGAAAATATCCGATAAAGACAAAAACAATCAACAGCGTTCCGGCCGCAATCGCGAGACCGATAATGGCATACACGCGAACCGCCGAACTGAACACCTGATTGAGTTGGCGCCAGTCCTTGACCGCGTAGTATTTCGAGATATACCGAACAATGGCTTGCTTCATACCAAGATCGGCCAGTCCCATGTAGGCGATAATGGAAAACGCCAGTGTCCAGATACCGTATTGATCCTTGCCGATCATGGATATCAGATAGGGCGTGAAGAAAAAAGTGATGACAATGCCGATCACCATCCCCATCCATGAGGTAAAAATATTTTTAAAGAACTGGCCGATTACGGTCGCCATGCATGATCCTTATCTTATGGTACGGCATCGCATTACGATATGCTGTTCGTTCGATGCGGTTTTTTCAATGTATCGGTTTTTCAACGGTCAAATCAATGCTTTTTCGGGACTTGGCTGAAAACCGACCGTTATTCCGCCCGGAGGATGTCAATCTTCGATAACAAACGGCGTATCGAGGTTGTCCTCATGGCGGATTTCATCGATCGGCTCGGCCTTGCCCGCTCCGCGATACAGCATATCCGGGGCATTGCCGGTTATCCCGTCGACCGGGCCGATATTCTTATACGCGTGAACCACGCCGGGAGGGATAAGAATTGTCAATTGATTTTCGCAGTCGGCTTCGATACGGAAATGCCTGCCGAAGCTGGGAGATTCGGGACGATTGTCCCAGAGATAGACGATAAAATGCGATGATGCCGAAAAATATAACAAATCGGTTTGCCGGCGGTGTTCATGCGGGCCGCGTGTCAGGCCCGGTTTGGTCAATGAAAAATAGCACATGGCGGGCGTGTAATCCGGCGGAAGCGTATCGGCTCGGAAGATCTCGGTCAGCCAACCGCGCTTATCGGAAAAACGTTCGAGTTTGGTGATAACCACGTCTTCGATTTGACAATCCACTGTCATGACTCCCTGATCCGTTTGATAAATTCCATAAGTGCCGAACCGTAATCGCGCATGATCGAAGCGTCGAGCTTTTTCAACGCGGCATTTTCCAATGGCGTATACAACGGACGCGGGGCCTGATCGACGGCGAAATCCTTTCGCGCGCATGGCTCAACCGCGACGTCCAGTCCCATCAGACGCAGGACCATCACGGCCATGTCATATCGCGAACACGCGCCTTCGGCGGTGCAGTGATACGTCCCGGACAGTTTTTTTTGTATCACCACTTCCGTCTGACGCGCCACTTCCATTGTCCAGGTCGGGGTTCCGATCTGATCGCTGACCATTTTCAACGACGTCGGGTTTTCTCCCGCCTCTCGTTTCGCGACATATTCCCGTCCGCGTTCGATTATGGCCTGCACGAACGACCGCGACCCGAATCCGTACAACCAGGCGACCCTCAAAATCGCCGCCTCCGGCAACACCTCACGAACGGCTTGTTCTCCTGCGTACTTACTGCGACCGTATACATTGATCGGATTGATCTCATCATCCTCGACATACGGCAATTCTTTCGTGCCGTCGAACACGTAATCGGTCGAGTAATACACCATCCGAGCACCGTTTTCCCGGCAGGCTTTGGCGACGTTTCCGGCGCCCTCGGCGTTAATCATCATCGCTTGAGCTTCATCGCGTTCGCAGGCATCGACATCGGCCCACGCCGCTGAATGAAGCACGAGATCGGGTCGGTGTGATTCGATAAACGTCATAGTTCGGTCACGATCGCGAATATCGCATTGACTGCTTCCCGCCTTAATAATATCGTACGATTCGGCAAAATAAGCGGCCAAATCGCCGCCCAGAAGTCCGGTCGCGCCGGTAATCAGCAGGCGTTCAGCCACCGTTCACCTCCCGCACCACGCGCAGAAGATACTCTTTGTAGGCATTGTCGCCCAGATCATTGACCAGGCCGTTGAATTGCGCGGCGCTGATGAATTTCATGCGATAAGCGATTTCCTCGAGACAGGCGATTTTGAGTCCCTGGCGTTTTTCGATCGTGGAGATGAAATTGCCCGCATCGAGCATGCTTTCATGCGTTCCGGTGTCCAGCCAGGCAAATCCCCGACCCAGCTTGATCACCCGCAATTTCCCGGCCTGCAAATACGCCCGGTTGACATCGGTGATTTCCAGTTCGCCGCGCTTCGACGGTTTCAGTCCTCTGGCGATTTCAACCACCGTGGAATCATACATATATAATCCGGTAACCACGTAACTCGATTTGGGATGGGCCGGTTTTTCCTCGATCGACACCACCCGATCTTCATCGGCGTATTCGATCACTCCGTACCGCTCCGGTGATTTGACATAATAGCCGAACACCAGCGCGCCCTCATCGAAATCCTTGACGGCGCGGATGAAATCGTAATCACCGTAGAAGATGTTGTCGCCCAAAATCAGCGCGATCGGATCGTCGCCGATGAATTTTTCGCCGATAAGAAACGCCTGGGCGATTCCTTCCGGGCTTTCCTGAACGGCATACGACAACTGCAATCCAAGCTGGCTTCCATCGCCGAACAATTCTTTAAATCGTCGACAGCGGATAATAAATCATCGGCTTGTCATACACCGGAAGCAGTTGCTTGCAGGCCACCGTCGTCGCCGGGAACAACCGGGATCCCGCACCTCCTGCCAGAATGATTCCCTTTTTCACGTTACCGGCTGTCATAACATAATCCTATCTTTTTCCGTACACCCGTTCATAATACGTTCGATACTCCCCGCTGACACATTTTTCAAGCCAATCGCCATGTTCGAGATACCAGCGCACGGTTTCGCTCAGCGCCGAGTCAAAATCAGTCGAAACCGTCCAGCCCAGTTCGGATTCCAACCGAGCGGGACTGAGTGCATAGCGACGGTCATGCCCGGGACGGTCGGTCACCATTTCAATCAGATTCTCGCTGGGGCCGCCACCCCGCATTTCATCGATAATCCGGCAAATCGTGCGCACCAGATCGAGATTGGTCATTTCGTTGCGGGCACTGACCGCATAGGAACGCCCGGGCGCAGCCCGATGGAAAATCAGATCGAGTGCCCGGCAATGGTCGGACACGTGCAACCAGTCGCGCACCTGAAGGCCGTCGCCGTACACCGGAATCGGTTTACCGTCCAGCGCATTGCGTATGGTCAGCGGGATCAGTTTTTCCGGGAATTGAAACGGCCCGAAATTATTGCTGGAATTCGACATTACTGCGTTCAGGCCATACGTTTTACGATAGGCGCGCACCAGATGATCCGCGCCCGCCTTGGACGCCGAATACGGCGAATTGGGACGATATGGCGACTCTTCGAAAAAACATCCTTCCGGCGGCAGATCGCCGAACACTTCATCGGTGGACACATGATGAAACCGAAAATCAACGCCGTCGTTTTTCCTTTTGCGTGCCTGCTCCAACAGGTTGAATGTCCCCAGCATATTGGTTTCAACAAATGGCGCGGGGCCATAAATCGAGCGGTCCACGTGCGATTCGGCGGCCAGATGAATAACCGCATCAATGTCAAACTCATCAAGGCAGAAGCCCAGTGCGTCGAAATCACAAATCGACAGCCGGACAAAGCGATAATTGGCTTTTTCTTCGATACCGGTCAGATTGGATAGATTGCCGGCATACGTCAGAGAATCGATATTGATAAAGAGATAATCCGGGTACTTGTCAATGAGATACCAGAGGAGATTCGAACCGATAAATCCGGCGCCTCCCGTAATCGCGACTCGTTTTTTCCAGTTATCGGCCATAAACCACCATTTCCGCTCACCTGCAAATCCAATACAGACTTAAACAATAGCAGTCCGCCCCGATCAAGTCAACCCTTAATATAGGTGAGATATTGCCGGCTTGCTATTCCGCCGGCGTGAATGAAACGCCTTTGCCGATCAGAGTGCGGCATAATTCGATCAGAAATCCCCAACCCAAACCGAAGTGAATGACCGGATAGATCAGTGGAAGAATCGGCAGGTAAGATATTCCTTGCCGTAATGACACTATCAGCGAACCCAATAGTATAAACGCGGCATATCCCCCGACTCCGGCAGTCAATACATACCACAATGGCGCATACAGCAATGATGCGATTATCAGCGCGGGAATGCCGATCGTAAATAAAAACGGAATGAGAGTTCCGAGCGAAAGCGTTCCCGGATGTTTTCGGGCCAGCCGAAAACGTCCTATTCCGTAACGCATCAACTGCCGAAACAAACCACCCAGCGAATTCCGGGGATAGTAATACACCGCCGTTTTTAACGACGTATATGATCCATAGCCGCTTTGCGCCACGCGGTGATTGAATTCCACGTCCTCACAGGCATCGAATCGCTCGTCGAAATACCCGACCCGGTCGAAGACCTCATTTTTATACGTCGCCCCGGAACTGGTCGGATCGACCTCCCGATCCTCGGCGGTATAGATGGTCGAATCCAAACCGTGGCCGATAGCCGATTTTCTCGCCACCGCCACCGCCCGCTGAAACCAGGTATTCTCCGGTGTTTCGAGAAATTGCGGGCGACTCAGAACCGCCACATTTTGTTCCCGCATCAACGCCACCAGATTTTTCAACAGCTGGTCGTTGTCGATATAGGTGTGCCCGTCGACGAACGTGATAATCTCCCCTTCCGCCGCGCGCGCGCCGATATTACGCGCCGACGATGACAACCGCTTCGGATTGGTCAACAGATGGATTCTTCGGTCGCGCTCGGCCATCTCCGAAACGATTTCGACCGTGCGGTCATCGGACTGGCCGTCGACCACCAGGATTTCCAATCGGTCGACGGGATAGTCCTGCGCGAGCAGGTAATTCAGGGTCACGGCAATAAATCGTTCCTCATTCCTGATGGGAACGATCACTGAAATCAACGGGTACTGTTCGATCTCGGTCATAACAAGCAATCGGCCATTCGCCGATATCTCCTTAATAGCGATTTCACACGGTATATTGCCTGTTGACAAACGTGCAGGCAACTAAAATTTTCATGGACCGTCAGCCGCTTCTCCCCGGAGTAACGTCTTGCCCCACCCCCATCATAGACTTAGCAGAGCCACGTATCCAAACTTATCCCTTATAGTAGAGTATAATAGTATATTTTTTCATTAAAAAGACTTGACAAGCGGTTGATGAAAATGGTATTATGACAACGATCATATTTTAGAGATCATCATGAGAATGTCTTGGAGTAGTTGTTCTTTGTCAATGTCGGGCAATGTCATTCCGGGGAGGATGACCGGAGGCCGCGGACCGAGAACTTGCACTATCAGTGTCAACATGTAAGGCGGGCATCAAAGAATTGAAGATTTATAGGTTTATATACATATAATGCGGACAATATTACTCTGGTATGTGAATAATTTAACAAGGCGTCCCGAGGATGTCACGATGTCTATAAAAACAACGTTCTCTGTCATTGTTGCTCTGTCGGTCGGGTTGTTTGCGGCGAATGTTTTTGCCGACGATTATTCCCGCGCCGACATTATCGAGCAATCACAGGTTTGTCTGGAATGCCATGACGGCATGGCCGCCACGCTGGACGGTTCGGTTCACCGGCTCGCGACTATCGGAGGATTACAGGCCCCGCAGGCGGTCGGGTGTATCAACTGCCACAAGGGATGGGCGCGGCATATCGACGATCCCTCCAAAGAAACCATCGTCAATCTTTCCGCGCTCTCGTCGCATGACCAGGCCGCCGTGTGCGGAACCTGTCACCAGAGTCCGCATCAATCGGCCATGGTCACGACCGATCCCCACTCCCGCGCCGGCCTGACCTGTACTTCGTGCCACACGATTCATGCCGACAATGCGCCGCGACTGCTCCCAGATGAACGCGCCGACATCTGTCTCAATTGCCATACGGAAATCAAAAGCGAGTTTTCGAGGCGCTCGGCGCACCCGTTGGAATCGGGCAATATCACCTGTTTGAACTGCCACGACCTGTCCGGCATGTCCGATCCCATGCTCATGGGCGGACTGGACTGGACTTGTCAGGAATGCCACAGTGAGCTATCCGGCCCGTACCTGTATGAACACCCGGTGGTCAACAGCCACCTGGTGAACGGCGGCGGATGCACGGAATGCCACGAACCCCACGGTTCGCCCAATGACCGCCTGCTTGCCCAGCCCGACAACGGCATTTGCCTGCAATGCCACGGCGTTCCCATCGGACACCGTCAGGCGCATTCCGGTCTGGGAGGCAGTCTTGCCTGCGTGGATTGCCACAGTGAAATCCACGGCTCGTACGATAACTCGAAACTGC
>CAZVNK010000073.1:0-2897 GCA_964628115.1 uncultured Ignavibacteriaceae bacterium
CAAAGCGTTTTGAAATCCGGCTTAACGTTCAGAAAGAAGCAACACCTGACTTTGCAATATAGTAATATTGACTCGGAAATTACAAGAACAAATGCAATAATACTGGCTGTTTGTCGGGAACTTGAGCAGTATTGCCTTGTTTTGCGGGAGTACGAAGTGGTATTATCCAAAAGTTTTGCAATTAACATCCGCCTATAACACAGGAGGAAAGATGAAAACGAATATCGGCACCGCCGACAGAATTGTCCGGGTCGTAATCGGACTGGCGATTATCGCCATAGGAGTGTATTTCAAAAGCTGGTGGGGCATAATTGGCGTGATTCCGCTGATTACCGCGTTGACCGGATTCTGCGGACTGTATGTTCCGTTCGGTATTTCGACCTGCAAGCGCCGGACGGATAAGTAATGGCGTCCTATCCCGAATTGAAAGGCAAATACGCGCTGGTTACCGGAGCGGCGCGCGGATTCGGGAGGGCGATTGCGATTCGTCTGGCCGATGAGGGCGCGACAGTGGCGGTGAATTACCGTCGAAGTATTTCCGATGCCGAAGCGGTCGTGGACGAGATCAAATCACACGGAGGAGAGGCGATCGCGGTGCGCGCCGATATCGGCAAAGAAGCGCATTTGGATCGAATGTTCGCCGAGATTAAAGAACGATGGGGGCGATTGGATATCGTGATCGCCAACGCCGCGTTCGGCGTTCCGGGCGAGTTGATGGATGCGACTCCGAAATACTGGGATGTGACCATGTCGGCATCGGCGCGGTCGTTGTTGGACATGGCCCGCCGGGCGGTGCCGTTAATGAACGGCGGCTATGGCCGGATTGTCAGTATCACCTCCGATGGCGGCCGGAAAGTGATCCCCGGCTACGGTGTGGTCGGCCCGGCCAAAGCCGCGCTGGAATCGATCACCAGAGGGCTGGCGTATGAACTTGCGCCCAAAGGAATAGTGGTCAACGGTGTTCTGGCGGGACTGGCGGACACGAAATCATCGCGGTCGATTCCCGGCGCGCGCGACGTGCTTGGCCACGCCAAATACCACACGCCGTTGGGACGGATTATTGACGGCGACGACGTTGCGCGGGTGGTGGCGTTTTTAGTATCCGAAGATGCCGCAATGGTTTGCGGGCAGTTTATTGTCGTTGACGGGGGACGAAATATCGTCGGGTAGGATTAATAAACCAAAAAAAAGCGGCAGACCCAGTATTTGAACCCAAAACTCAGGGAGAGTGCAAATGCTTTTTTTATCTGCCGCAAGCAGTTCCCAACTGCATTTTTTTATACGCCCCTCTAATGGGATTGTTTCCAATCAGGGGAAAATATTACTGAAAAAATCCACTATTTTACCAGATGCCGAGTTCATCCTTGGCGGCGTCGGATGCCATCTCTTCCGGATCCCACGGCGGATCAAAAACCACGTCGACCGTGACCTTATCAACGCCATCTATCATTTTAACGGCCATTTCAACGGCGGAAACCAGTTCCGGCCCGACCGGACACATCGGTGAGGTTAGAGTCATGATGATTTTCACATTGTTGTCGTCGATTTTGGCGTCGTAAATCAATCCCAGATCGACCAGCCCGATATGCATTTCGGGATCCTCAATCGGCGCAAGATGTTCGAATATAAGTTCTTTGGTCAGTTTCACCGGTCACTCCGTGGTTGAGGCCTGCCTGGCCGCATTTGATTCTATGGTTGAGATGGCGTCGACCAGCGTCGTCCATGACAGCAGGGCGCACTTGATCCGTACCGGGAATTTCTTCACACCCTTAAGCGCCTCCAGATCGCCAAGATCGAGCGACTGGTCGTATTCTTCGCCCTTGAGCATCGCCTTAACCACGTTCGCGATTCTTTTTACCTCGTCAATGCTTTTGCCTTCTATCATCTCGGCCAGCATGGAACCGGACGCGACCGAGATCGCACAGCCGACGCAGTCGACTGAGACGTCCTTGATTTTGTCGCCGTCGATCTTGACCTTGATTTGGATATCATCGCCGCAGGTCGGATTGTGACCTTCATTGGCAAGATCGGGATGAATGATCTCTTTATGCCCTCGGGGATAGCGATAGTGTTCCATCAGGATATCGCGATACAAATCAGCCAGTTTATCAGACATTGCCGAAATACCTCCCGGCCTCTTTGAGGGCCGCAACAAGTTCATCGATATCGGTCAGTGAATTATAGATATAAAAGCTGGCCCGGGCGGTTGAGCCGACTCCGAGCAGGCGATGCAAAGGTTGTGCGCAATGATGTCCGGCGCGGACGGCGATTCCCTGCGCGTCGAGAAACTGCGCCAGATCGTGCGGATGAATACCCTCGGTCGTAAACGATACCGCGCCGCCGCGAATCGCGACGTCGGTCGGGCCGTATATGGTCACGCCGTCAAGTGAGTGCAGTTGTTCGATTGCATAGGCGGTAAGTTCCATTTCGTGCGCGCGTATCTGATCCATACCGATCCGTTCCAGATAATCCAGTGCCGGGGAGAATGCCGCGACGTCGGCGATATTGGGCGTGCCGGCCTCGAATTTGTGCGGCAGTTCCGCCCATGACGCATAATCGTAACGCACCTCGCTGATCATCTCGCCGCCGAATTGCACCGGTTCCATGTCGTTGAGCAGATGTTCCTTGCCATAGAGAATGCCCACCCCGGTCGGGCCGAGCATCTTGTGCGCGGAAAACGCCAGAAAGTCGGCATCCAATGCTTTGACATCGACCGGCAAATGCGGCACACTTTGCGCGCCGTCGATCATCACGATCGCATCGCGACGATGCGCCAGCGCGATGATCTCCTCGACCGGGTTAATTGTCCCGAGGACATTGGACATATGTGTCAGCGCCACCAGCTTGGTGTCCTTGTTGATGATCTGGTAACCAAGGAGATCACCGAACCCTACCGC
>CAZVNK010000073.1:2907-4585 GCA_964628115.1 uncultured Ignavibacteriaceae bacterium
GTTGATGATCTTCTCGATATTACTGAGATCAAGCCGTCCGCTTGAATCAAGAGGGATATATTCCAACTCCGCGCCGGTTTCACGGGCCAGCATAATCCAGGGGATCAGGTTGGCATGGTGTTCCATGTGTGTCGTGACAATGCGATCCAATCCCTTAAGATTGTGTCGTCCCCATGATTGCGCCACGATATTGATCGCCTCGGTGGCATTGCGCGTGAAAATCACTTCCTCGCGTTTGACACCGCCGATGAATTTGGCGACCCGGTCGCGAGTGTGTTCGTATGCCGTCGTGGCCTCTTCGGCCAGCGTATGCAATCCCCGGTGAACATTGGCGTTTTGCTCGGTGTAGTATGTATTCAAAGCATCGATTACGCTTTGCGGTTTCTGGGTAGTCGCGGCGCTGTCGAGATAATTCAGGCGTTTGCCGTTGATCTTTCTCGCAAGTATCGGAAAATCTTCAGTCACACTGCTGACATTTATTGTCAGTGGTTTAATCGTCTTCCCGCACGAACATCGCGTCGGTGGGCAGGCGTGGGTTTCGATCGGTTTCATGGCAGTATCCTTCACTATGGCACGGCGACGTACACGTCGCCGTTTTCGACTTTCACGTCAAAGGTTTCGAGATCGATCACGGCCGGAATTTGCATGGCACGACCGCCGGCGATTTCGAACCGCGCGCCGTGACGCGGGCATTGGATTTCGCCCCGGATGACTGCGACGTCGCCGAACGCGCCGTCGTCGTGGGTGCAGGTGTTCTGCACGGCGTACACCCTGCCACCATCAAGTGCGATCAACACGCCGCGTCCGTTGACGGTATAATTCCCTGCACGGCCCTCTTCAAGCTCGGCCAGAGAGCAAACCTTCACGTATTGTCCGACCATGTCATGCGTCTCCCAGTTTCGCCATGATGATGTCGCGCACCACGTCGCGCAGTTCCGCCGGAAGCTGTTGCACCGTCGGTTCGACAAAACCGCCGATAACGGTTTTCACCGCATCGTCGCGGGAAATGCCGCGACTGGTGAGATAAAACAGCATCTCCGGATCGAGCGGCCCCATCGTTGCGCCGTGACTGCAACTGACCTGATCGCAAAGAATTTCCAATTCCGGAATCGACTCGGCGCGCGTTCCCTTGTTTAAAAGCAGGTTCCGATTTTCCTGATAGGCTTCGCAGTTGAGCGCGTCCTCGTTGATCTTGATCAGCCCGGTGTAAGCCGAAACCGCCTTGTCTTTCAGCACCACCTTAACGTCGATATTCGAATAGGTCTCGCCGGCAGTGTGATGATGCTTTGTGTGATAGTCGAAATGCTGTTGATCGTTGCCGAACAAGATTCCGTACAGCCTGCTGTCGGCGCCTTTACCGGCCAGCACCGATCCCGCGTTGACTTTCGAGACATTGCCGCCGAGTGCGCCGAAAATGGAATAAATCCCGGCATCTCTGCCGAGTTTCGCGCGCTGGGTGATATATGATTTGCAGTTATCGTCGAGTCGCTGAGTGTTGGCATAGCGAATATTCGATGAGTCACCCACGAACAATTCCACCACGCTGTTGATCAGCGCCTGATCCGGGCAGGAGCCGGAGTAATCGTCGATAATGGTCGCCTTGGCGTTTTTACCGGCAATCACCAACAGACGATGAAACGACGTTGCCCCGGCGGGATGGCGATGTAGTCGAATCGGT
>CAZVNK010000073.1:4595-10034 GCA_964628115.1 uncultured Ignavibacteriaceae bacterium
GATATACACAAACAAGCCGGTGTTCCACAGCGCCAGGTTCATGGCCTCGATTTTGCCGAAATCCCCGCCGACCAGATGCCCGAGGTAATTGCCGACAAGATCTTCATGCTCTTTGACAGCGGCGTACAAATCTTTGAAAATCACGCCGGACGCGGCGTATTCGTCATTGAGCATGGCAAATGTCATCCGGTCGGGACGATTGTACCCGTAAGCCGCAAAATCACCGGTAAGAAACTCGTGCTGGGCCTCGGTCAAATCGGAAACCGACGGCAGGGCGTCCATGATTTCCTGTGGATTTTCGACCAAAAATTGTCCGGGATCGGTGTATTTCCATAAATGCACCACCCGTTCCGGCACCGGTGTCTCGCTGTACGAAATCCAGTTGTTTTTGCGCAGGTTATAAAGCCACTGCGGCTCTTTTCTGTTTATCTTTCTGAAATTCGATTTCGTTGTCGTTAAGGTCTGCGTATTCATCGCGATACCTCTGATATATGGTGAAGGCGGCCTCAGCCGACCGACCCTTCCATTTCAAGTTCAATGAGTCTGTTCAGCTCGACGGCGTATTCCATCGGCAGTTCTTTCGTGAACGGTTCGATAAAGCCGTTGATAATCAACAAACGCGCCTCGTCTTCGCTCAGTCCGCGACTGGTGAGATAAAACAACTGCTCCTCGGCGACTTTGCTGACACGCGCTTCGTGTTCGATACGGACGTCCTCGGCGTCGATCTCCATGGTCGGATACGTGTCCGAACGGGAGGCATCGTCGATCAATAGCGCATCGCATTCGACCGAAACCTTACTGCCTTCGGCATTGGGCGCGACCTTGACCAAACCGCGATACGACGCGCGTCCTCCGGCCTTGGAGATGGATTTCGAGGTGATCCGCGAGCTGGTATTGGGCGCGGCATGAATGACTTTCGCCCCGGCGTCCTGATGTTGCTCATTGCCCGCGAACGCGATCGAGAGAATCTCGCCTTTGGCACGTTCACCGACCAGATATATACAGGGGTATTTCATCGTCAGTTTGGAACCGAGGTTGCCGTCGACCCATTCCACGGTTGCGTCGGTATGCGCCACGGCGCGTTTGGTGACCAGATTGAGAATGTTGCGCGACCAGTTTTGAATGGTGGTATAGCGGATGTAGGCGCCGTCGAGTGCGATCAGTTCCACTACCGCCGAATGCAGGGAATTGGTGGAGTACACCGGCGCGGTGCATCCCTCGATATAGTGCACGCGCGAACCTTTGTCGGCGATAATCAGCGTCCGCTCGAACTGCCCCATGTTTTCGGCGTTGATGCGGAAGTACGCCTGAAGCGGGATTTTCACGTCGACGCCCGGCGGGACATAAATAAACGATCCGCCCGACCAGACCGCGGAATTAAGCGCCGCGAATTTGTTGTCGGCGGCCGGAATAACTTTCGAGAAATATTTCCTGACGATATCCGGATGCTCGCGCAGGCCGCTGTCCATGTCGAGAAAT
Source organism: uncultured Ignavibacteriaceae bacterium (assembly GCA_964628115.1). Taxonomy (GTDB): domain Bacteria; phylum Zixibacteria; class MSB-5A5; order GN15; family PGXB01; genus JAFGAL01. Next base: position 6,075 of record CAZVNK010000073.1, read on the forward strand.
ATCACTCCCTGGTCCTCCAGATCCTTCTGAAAGGAATGATAGACGACTTCGGATTCATACTGCGCCGAGACACCCGCGAGAAATTTGCGCTCCGCCTCGGGAATGCCGAGCCGGTCGAAGGTATTCTTGATATATTCCGGGACGTCATCCCAGTCGTTGACCTGCTCTTCGGTCGGTTTGATATAGTAATAGATGTCATCGAAGTCGATCGCGTTGAGAATCTTCGTATTGCCCCATTTCGGCAGAGGTTTGGACAGGAAAATATCCAGCGCTTTATGGCGGAACTCCCGCATCCAATCCGGTTCCTTTTTCATCAGGGAAATCATTTCCACCACTTCGTGGTTGACGCCCTTGGCGCCTTTGTGGAAATATACCTCCGGGTCGTGGAAACCGTACTTTTCAGTATAATTGTCGCCGATGTCGGAGACGGCGTGGTTTTTGGTCAGCGGATCGCCCATGTCACACCTCCACGGTTTCGGGAGATTCGGATGTCAACCAGTCGTATCCCTGATCTTCCAGCTGAAGAGCCAGCTCCGGGCCGCCGGAACGCATAATACGGCCGCTTTTCATGACATGCACGCGGTCCGGTTTGACATAGTTGAGCAGGCGTTGATAATGCGTGACCAGCAGAACGCCGCCGTCGTCGCGCGCGGAAGCATTGATTCCTTTCGCGACGATTTTCAGCGCGTCGATATCCAGTCCCGAATCGGTTTCATCGAGAATGGCCATGAGCGGTTGCAGAACCGACATCTGAAGGATTTCCAGTCGCTTCTTCTCGCCGCCTGAGAAACCATCGTTGACATACCTGGTCGCGAAGCTCTTGTCGACCTCGAGCAGTTTGAATTTCTCCATAAGGTTTTTGCGAAAGGCGCGGATTTCCTCGGAGTCCTCGCCGTATTTGGCCTTGGTGGCGGAACGGAGAAAATTGGCGACCGTCACGCCGGGAATGGCCAGCGGATACTGAAAGCCGAGAAAAAGTCCCGCCAGGGCGCGATCGGTGGCGTCGAGTTCCAGCAGGTTCCGGCCGTTGAGAAACGCCTCGCCCTCGGTGATGGTGTAGTTCGGATGTCCGGCCAGGGCATTGGCCAGGCTGGACTTGCCGGAGCCGTTCGGCCCCATGATGGCGTGCTTTTCGCCGCGCCTGATATCCAGCGACACGCCCCGAACAACTTCCTTGTCGGCCACGGTAACGTGGATATTGTGGATTGATAATATCGTATTTATGTCGGGCATAATGACCTCACTGTGTCAAAAAACGTGATTTGATTCCGTTGCTAATTGGGATTGGCCGAGCCGGTTGCCACCGTCGGCAGAGACTCCGGTTCGGTTTCGATCCGGGCGGCGTGTTCGCGGAGCATGGCCGAGAAGTCATAATCGCCACTTGCCAGATCGGCCAGTGTCACCTTGTTCAATAGTCCGGAGATGAAACGATCGATGGTGCGCCACATGTTGCGGACCGTACATTGTTCGCCGTGCACGCAACTTTCATTGAGTCCGGTATAACGATGGCAGTGATGCGGACCGAAAAACGGTTCGCCGAGCGCGTCGAAGATTTCCTTGAGATGGGTATCCTCGGGAGCGCGCGCCAGGGTGTAGCCGCCGCGACGGCCGCGCACCGCCCTGACCAGTCCGGCCTGCTTGAGAATCATCAGCAGTTTGCCGGCATAGGGAATCGACAGTCCCTCGCGGGTGCTGATTTCATTCAGGGTCAGGGGGGAGTTGTTGGTCGTGTCGGCGAACAACAACATACACCGTAATCCATATTCTTCCAGCGCCGTAACTTTCATTTATTGACCTCATGAAACAATATGTGCGTTTTCTATACTATACCAATAAGTAAAGTAACTTGTTCCGTTCGTCAAGAGAAAAATGCGGATAAAATAGGTGGGGTATGGTATAGTATTGCCGTGCAGTAATATACGGGCGTGTCAAGCATGGTATGGGTAATGGTGATTATGGGTCGTGTAGGTCAATAATATCCTGAATGCGCGTTATTATGAGAAATTGCCGGGTAGCCTCCGAAAAGACTTGACAAAATCGGATAAGAAGTCTATTATTAAATATCATCACGACACCACGCCATTCCATGTTTATTGTTTAGTCCGATAGTTCCATCATTTGGAATTAGATTTGTCGCGATGTAGAGGTCACAGACATTCGTTTTGATTTCCGACGTATCCTCTACGGGGCATCGTGCGAGGGGAAGACACGACTTTTTAAGAGCACAAGGCAAACGGGCGGATAAAATCGAGAATTCGTTCGTGAATATACAAGATTTTGACGGTTGAGCGCCGCCATGCGAATATCCCGGGCTTATGAGTTCCCAACTGCACAGCCCTGGTCTCGGCTCCTGATGCCGGGTTTTGGCCCACCTTTTCGGTGGGCTTTTTTTAGGGAGGTGTCGTCGACACGATTCAACCGATCGGTCGGTGGGAAAATCAGGTTGTATCGTGATTTCTTTTTGTGTATATTCTCGGTCACATAATCCCCGGGTGAAGTGAAGAATCGGCAAAGAAATCCGATTTTTATATCATACTAACGGGAGAAAGCTTCGGGTCGGGGAATGCCCGATTACGAAAATCCGGATGTGTGTATATTTGTTATGATAACTTGTATCGTTAAGCGTATTGCCATAATTGTCTGCCTACTGCTGACTTCGCCGCTGATTCTTCTCACGTATCTGGAATCGCTGTTGTTCGGTCGTGACGTCGAGAAAGTATTCTCATCCTGTCGCGAACTGCTGGCGATATTTCCGACCCTTCTCGGCAATTATATGCGAGCGGCTTATTACTGGGCGGTCTGCACCAAAGTGTCTCCGGACGCCTGTTTCTGTTTCGGCAGTATGTTGTCACATCGCGACGTCCGCATCGGCGCCGGGACGGTGGTCGGGACATACAGCGGCGTGGGATACGCCGACGTCGGCAAAAACGTTCTGTTTGGCGCGCGAGTGTCGGTAATTTCGGGGAAATATCAGCATGGTCGTCCGGACCGACGGGCCAAAAATAAAGAAATGGTCGAGGAGTACTCGCGGATCACTATCGGTGATAACTCGTGGGTCGGCGAGAGTGCCTTGGTGCTTGCGAATGTCGGAAAGAATTGCACGGTTGGCGCGGGCAGTGTGGTGTTCAAAGACGTTCCCGACGGGACGACGGTAATCGGCAATCCGGCTCGCCGAACCAATCTGACATAGGAAGTATTCATTTGGCATGGAGGGCGAATAACATGCAAACGATGTTAAAGATTATCCTGGTTTTATCCATACTGCTGAACCTGGTCGCGATCTGGGGCTTTTTTCACTATGTCCGCTACGGTGGATCGCCACTGGGCGAGTTGAAACGGATGCTGATCGGCGGCGGTGAACAGGCCGCGCCGGGAATTCCGTATGCCGATGAAAACGCGACGATGGTGAAGCAATTGGCCGATGGTACCGCCGCGCCGGACCGGGTGGTGTTTTTGGGAGCATCGATCACCAACCGCTGGGATCTGGCTCGATATTTCCCGCGTTTCAACATGGTCAATCGCGGAGTGGGCGGACAGCTGGTGCCGTCGATGCTGGCGCGGTACAAACGCGACGTGCTCGATCTCAAACCGAAAGCCGCGATTATCAAATACTGCTCGATCAATATCCGTCCGCGTCTGCCGTTGTCGGTGCTTCGGGACGCTATGACGATGATGACCCGTCTGGCGCAGGATGAACGGATTATCCCGATCGTGTCGACCATAATCCCGCCGGGCAAGCCGGAAGCGCATATCGGTGATTTCAGCGTGATCGATTCACTGAAAAAATTCAACGACTGGGTGCGTGATTACGCCGCCGCGAACGATCTGCACCTGATCGATTTCGCGAAGGCGATCGGTGACGACGAGGGATTCCTTCCGCGCGACTGCTCGACCGATCCGGTGCATGTCAACGAGAAGGGATATGCCATCCTGGCCGAAGCGGCGATGCCGGTCATCGAA
>CAZVNK010000074.1:0-7468 GCA_964628115.1 uncultured Ignavibacteriaceae bacterium
ATGGGGAAGAGAGTTCGATTCGACCAGCGTGATGGCGCGTCCGATGATGGTGCGATCGCCAGAAAGAACGCCGTCGACATACTGCTCGGTCGTCATCGGCGTCACTTTCGCCCGGGGACGGTTGTTGGTCGGATTCGACGACATGCCGTCGTGACCGCCCGCGATGCCCGGCATCACGTTCAATGCCGACGGGGGATCAGGCTCCGGAGTCTTTTTCTTTCGTGGTTTATCAGTCATCGTTTTCGTATACGGTTTATTGCGCATCCCCCAGCAACTGCTTCAGGATATTTCCCGCGGCCATCGGAATGACCGTGCCCGGTCCGAAAATGGCACTGGCCCCGTGATCGTACAGGAATTGGTAATCCTGTGCGGGAATAACCCCGCCGATGACCACCATGATATCCTCGCGGCCGAGCTTTTTCAATTCTTCGACCAGCGCCGGGAGAAGCGTTTTATGTCCCGCCGCCAGGGAACTCATCCCGATCACGTGGACGTCGTTTTCCACCGCCTGCCGCGCCGTTTCTTCCGGCGTCTGGAACAGCGGCCCGACGTCGACGTCGAAGCCGAGATCGGCAAACGCGGTGGCGATGACCTTGGCTCCGCGATCGTGCCCGTCCTGACCCATCTTTGCGATCAGGATGCGCGGGCGGCGGCCCTCTTTGGCCGCGAATTCATCGGTTAAACGCCGGACTTCGGCGATCGTGTCGGATTTCATGTACTCACTGCTATATATTCCGGAAATGGTTTTTGTTTCCGCTTTGTGACGCCCCCAAATTTTCTCCAGTGCATCGCTTATTTCTCCCAGCGTCGCACGGGCCTTCGCGGCCTGAACCGACAGCTCCAGCAAATTGCCCTCGCCGCTTTCGGCGGATCGGGTCAGCGCTGTCAATGCCTGTGTGACTGCAGTGTCATCGCGTTCCCGGCGCAGTTTTTCCAGTCGCGCCAACTGCTGTTGCCGCACCACCTGGTTGTCAACCTCAAGAATGTCAATCGGCTCCTCTTTGTCAAGCCGATAACGATTGACCCCGATAATGGTTTCCGCGCCGGAGTCGATATGGGCCTGACGTCTGGCCGAGGCCTCCTCGATTCGCATTTTCGGCAGACCGGCTTCGATTGCTTTGGCCATGCCGCCCAATTCCTCGACTTCCTGAATATGCGCCCAGGCTTTGTGCACCAGCGCATCGGTCAGGGCTTCGACGTAATACGATCCGCCCCAGGGATCGATGACCCGGCAGATTCCCGTTTCATCCTGCAAATACAATTGAGTATTGCGAGCGATCCTGGCGCTGAAATCGGTCGGCAGGGCAATCGCTTCATCAAGAGCGTTGGTGTGCAGGCTCTGAGTGTGTCCCAGCGCCGCCGCCATCGCCTCGATACAGGTTCGCGTTATGTTATTGAACGGATCCTGTTCGGTCAAACTCCAGCCCGAAGTCTGCGAGTGTGTGCGTAACATCATCGACTTCGGATTCTTCGGATTGAACTGCTTCATCAGTTTCGCCCAGATCATCCGCGCCGCGCGCATCTTGGCGATTTCCATGAAATAGTTCATACCGATTCCCCAGAAGAACGAAAGCCGGGGAGCGAATTCGTCGATGGACAGACCGGCTTTCAATCCGGTTCGCACGTATTCCAGGCCGTCGGAAAGCGTATAGGCCATTTCCAAATCGGCGGTGGCCCCCGCTTCCTGCATGTGATAACCGGAAATGGAAACACTGTTGAATTTCGGCATGTGTCTCGCCGTGAACGCGATAATATCGCCGATAATGCGCATTGAACCCGCCGGGGGATAGATGTACGTGTTGCGCACCATGTACTCTTTGAGAATGTCGTTCTGAATAGTACCGGCGAGGTCTTTCAGCTCGGCGCCCTGTTCGAGCGCCGCGACGATATAAAACGCCATTACCGGAAGCACTGCCCCGTTCATGGTCATCGAGACCGACATTTTGTCAAGCGGGATGCCGCCGAAGAGAATCTCCATGTCCAGAATGGAATCGACCGCCACTCCCGCCTTGCCGACGTCGCCGATCACACGCGGATGATCGGAATCGTAACCGCGATGGGTCGCCAGGTCGAATGCCACGGACAGGCCTTTCTGTCCGGCGGCGAGATTGCGGCGATAAAAGGCATTGGATTCTTCGGCGGTGGAGAAACCGGCATACTGTCGCACCGTCCAGGGACGTATGACATACATGCTGGCGTACGGCCCGCGCAAAAACGGAGGCAGACCGGCGGTATATTCCAGATGTTCGAAGTTTTGGTTGTCGTCGTCGGTATAGAGCGGTTTGACATCGATCTGTTCCATCGTGTGCCAGACCAGATCTTCCGCCTTTTGACCGGTTTCGGCTTCGATGCGGCTTTTCCATGCTTCATAGTCGGTCGTGGATTTGGCCGACTCCAGCGATATATCCTTAAGATTCGGTATACGACTCATGATGACACCCCCAATCCTGCGGCGAAATCTTTCAGTGTTTTCAGCAGATTGGACTTGATATGGATGAATGCATCCACACCGGCCTCGGTGAATGTCCGGCGCGTTTCCTCTTCACGAGGGAATCCCGCCAGAACCACTTTGACATTGGCGTTGGCCGTTTTGATTGTTTGCGCGATTATCGGGACTCCGGCGGTGTAATCATCGTCCAATCCGCAGATAACCACGATTTCCGCTTTGGCGTCAAGAGCCTTTTCGGCGGCCTGTTCGGGGGTATCGTGCCCCTTGGTGTGAATGACCTCGAATCCGCCGACTTCAAAGAAAGACGCGGCGAAATCCAGCCGGGGCATGTATTTTCCGACCGGCCCCAGAGTTGCGAGATAGACCTTCATCCCGCCGGATTCGGCGCGTTTGGTTTCCACTGCTTTGCGAATTTTTTCAAACGGCTCGGCGATACGGCGCAAAGGAATGGCCGTAATGGTCGTTGACGGTTTTTCGTTCGCGTGAAGAGTTCTATATATTTCCCCGATGGTGGCGCCGTGAACAGCGGCATCGATAACCGCCGACACGACGGCATCCCGATCGGCGTCAAGCAAATCGGTCAGCTTTTGCAAAACCGTGATTGCCGATTGATGGTCGCCTCCGGTTCGCAGGGATTGCACGGCCCGCGAACGTTTATCGAGAAAATCGGCCCGATCTATGTTACGGTCATTCAACTTGCGCTCATTGAGATTGGGATAATTGTTAATTCCCACCATGACGGTTTTGCGTCCGGCGAAGTCATCGGCCCGCTTCTCTGCGATTGCCGCAATCTCCGCCTGCGGGAATCCCTCGTCAAGGGCCTTTTTCATACCGCCGCGAGATTCGATGTTCTGCAGTAACTTCCAGACAGCTTCGGCCAGATCGGCGGTCAGACGCTCGATATACCACGATCCCCCGGCGGGATCGATTATCTGGCCCAAATGCGATTCATCTTTCAGTACATTCTGCATGTTACGAGCGATTCGACGGGAAAATTCATCGGGTCGATGCACCTGCTCGTCGAACGGCGCCACGTGCATGCTGTCGGCTCCGCCGACAATCCCTGAGAAGGCCTCGGTCGTGGCCCGCAGAAGGTTCACGTGCGGATCATACGTCGCCTTGGTCAGGCGCGATGTCCGAACGTGCATCCACATCGCCCGCGATGCTTCGGTGATATCGCAAGATTCCAGAATCCGGTTCCAGAGCAGACGCGCCGCCCGAAGTTTGGCGACTTCCATGAAGAAGTGAGTGCCGACCGCAAAGCTGAAACGCATTCGAGACACGACGGTTTCGAGAGCGAGCTCCCGTTTTTCCATCTCGCGCAAATACTCCAGTCCGGTTGCCAGTGCAAAAGCCAGTTCCTGAACGGCATTCGCTCCGCCGTCATGATAGCGCTCGGCATGTATCCAGATTGTACCGAGTTGCGGTGCATGTTCGGTCGCCCACGTCGTCAGGCAGGCCATGTCATCATACGCCTCGGTCAATGGCAAACTCATCGAACCGTTTTCAACCAACTCAGCCAGGGGATCGATTGCGACTGCCCCACGAAGGTCGGCCGGATCGGTCTTTTGTTCCCGTGCGACTGCGATCAGAAAGCCCAGATAGGGGAGAGCGCAGTTTCCGGCATGAAGATAAACCGGCGTCTGTTTTAAGTCGATTCCCGTCAGCGCGACTTTCAACTCACTTGCCGAAGAAACGGATACGCCATCCGCGCCGACCGTTTCCGTTTGCGCCTGATCGGGATCGTATCCCAGTCGCGAGGCTCGATCGACAGCCAGATTGACCGCCGTCTGGCCCCGTTTGAGATCGTGACGAAGCATTGCATTGGCTTCTTCAGGGTACAGGCAGGATGTTTCCTGTGCGATATCCCAGCCATTGCCGCCGTTTTTTATCGTTTTGCCGCCACGGTGGAACGGTGCGAAACCGGGAAGAGAGTTCACATACGGAATGTCCGCAGTATCCTCACGCTGATAAATCGGCCGTAAGGTGATTCCTTCCGGCGTCGGTGTCAGCATTCGTTTTTCATACGGGGCGCCTTTGAGCAGACGATCAACCTCAGCCCGCCATTGGGCCGGATCAGAAGGCGGAAACTCATTGAAAAGCCTTTCTGAATCCTTTTGGGGATGCGGTCTTGCTTTATTCTCCGATGACATGGTCTTTATTCCTAACAATTATCATTCAAAAACATTAAACGTTTGTAACATGCGTCTTTATATGGTGGATTTTATAAAGAGTCAAGTACTTTAACCGGTTATGTCGTCCATTCTTTTGAATACCGAAAAACTGAGTGAAAATCGCCCGGTGACTCAGTATTCTTTGGCCTCCTCTTCACCGATCAGCACTCGTACGGCCCCCATATCCAACGCCCGCATTTCATCACTTCCCGGGTAAATCATAAAGTCGGCGATAAAGCCAATCTGCTTTTTCAACAAATCGATAAACTCCTTATCGCGGGCCAGTCCTCCGGAAAACACGATGGCGTCGACTTTGCCTTCAAGGACTGCCGCGAACGCGCCGATTTCTTTGGCCACCTGATATGCCATGGCGTTATACACCAGCCGGGCTTTCTCATCGCCCTGGCGGATACGCTCCTTTTCCTGGCGCAGGTTGCTGGTTCGCGGGTGTGCCGTCACGCCACCGTTACTCCAGATTTTATCTTTCAACTGCTTTTCCGTGTATTTCCCGGAGAACGCCAGCTCGACCAGACTCCAGACCGGCAAATGACCCGAGCGGGTGGGTGCGAACGGACCGTCGCCGTTCAGGGCATTGTTGACGTCGACCACCCGGCCGTATTTATGCGCGCCCACCGAAATACCGCCGCCGAGATGCGCGACAATAAACCGGCAGTCCGCATAACGTTTGCCGAGGTCTTTTGCGGCCAGACGGGCGACCGCCTTCTGGTTCAGGGCGTGGAATATACTCACCCGTTCGATATCCGGCAGTCCGGATATTTTGGCGATGTCTTCCAGTTCCGTAACCGTGATCGGGTCGACGATAAACGATTCCACGTTGATTTTTTCCGCAAGTCGATGCGCCAGCACCGCCCCCAAATTCGAGGCATGCAGACCGTAGACTCCCTCTTTGAGATCGTGCAACATGACGTCGTTGATGCGATAAGTCCCGCTCGGGAGGGGGCGAAGCGCCCCCCCACGTGCGATAATGCAGTCGATGTTATTAATGTGATACCCGGCTTTTTCGAGAGTCGAAATGATGAGATTTTCACGAAATTCCTGTTGATCCATGATATTCTCGAATTTCGCCAAATCCTCGGCGCGGTGCGATATCTCTTCTGAAAAAACCGGACGTTCGTTTTTATACAACGCGATTTTAGTCGACGTCGAACCGGGGTTGATAACCAGTATGTTCTTCTCCATTGTCGTCCTCATGTCAGTTCGGTAAGCGTTGCCTTAAATCCGAATCGCGGTTTTGTACGCCGTGTGAATGGCGTCGTAGATCTTGCCCGGCACCACGCAGTCACCAATGGAATACACTTCCATTTCCGTTTCTTTTTTCAATTGTTCATACAATTCATGCTGGGCGGAATACCCGATCGCCATGACAACCGTGTCGGTCTCAAGTTCGCACCGGCGACCGGCCTTGTCGGCAATGACGACGCTGTTTTCTTTGATCTCTTCCAGCTTGTGCGAGGTGATGACTTTAATTTTGTCATCGGCGATTCGTTCGAAATAGGCGATCTTGTCGGTAACGGCGCAGTCTTTCATGATCTCGTCGAGCATTTCCACGATGGTGACGTCCTTGCCCTGTTCCGACAGGAACATGGCAACCTCGGAGCCGACCAGTCCGCCGCCGACCACGACCACTTTTTCGCCCTCATTGCGGTTGTTATTGAGAATGTCCACGGCTTCATACACCATGGCGCGATCGATTCCCGGAATGTTGAGTTTGGCCGGTTTGGCGCCGATCGCGACAATGGCGACGTCGTAATTGGTTCCGTCGAACATGTCGACCTTGGCCTGTTTCTCGATAATTCCCACTTTGAGTTTTTTCATCTGCGTGGTCAGATATTGCTGGAAAAAGCGGATATCTGATTTGAACTCGGGCACCGAGGCCTCGTTCAGAACGCCGCCCAGTTTGCGCTTTTCAAACAGCGTTACCTTGTGACCGCGCAAAGCGCAGACTCGTGCGGCCTCCATACCGCCGGGGCCGCCACCGATAACCACCACGCGTTTGGGTTTCTCGGCAGGGGTGATTTGCAGGTCACCCTCGCGCCCGATAGTGGGATTGACTCCGCAGGTAACGGCGCGGAAACGGAAGAAGGTGCGTTCCAGGCATCCTTCATTACAGCGAATACAGGGGCGAATGTCTTCCGGGTGTCCCTCGATCGCCTTTTTTGTCCAGTACTGGTCGGCCCAAAGCGGACGTCCCAGTCCCACGAAATCCCCCTTGCCCGATGCGATAATTTCCTCGGCGTATTCCGGAGTGGTAATCGAACCGGACGCGATAACCGGAATGGAAATTTCCTTTTTAATGGCTTCGGCCGCCCAGACATTGTGGCCGCGATTGATGGCCATCGGGCTGACCTGATGTATCATCTGATGATGGTCTCCGCCGGAAACGTGAATACCGTCGATTCCCCGGTTCTCAAGAGTTTTGCAAATCTGAATGGTTTCTTCAATGCCGAATCCGTCCGGTTCGTAATCGGAACCGCTGAGACGGACGGTCAGCGGGAAGTCCGGACCGATTTTGCCACGGATAGTGTTGACGATTTCCAGCAGAAAACGCATGCGATTTTCCAGAGAGCCGCCGTACATGTCGTTGCGTTTGTTGGTGTGCGGCGAGAGGAAATTGGTAATCAAATACCCATGCGCGCCGTGGATTTCAATCAGTTCGAATCCGGCCAACACCGCCCGAAGTGCGGCTTGCCCGAAGGCTTCTTCGATTTCCATGATTTCGTCGATTGTCAGAGGGTCGGGAATGGCGTCGCGGCCCACGCGTTGCATCAATGCGGGCCAGGCGATTGCCGAGGCCGACTTGATCGGCGGTATGCCCAGGAATTTC
>CAZVNK010000074.1:7478-9966 GCA_964628115.1 uncultured Ignavibacteriaceae bacterium
GCCGCGCGGGAGCCGTTGTCTTTTATGACATCGGCCAGCCAGGCCAGGCCGGGAATATGCTCGATGTCGGATATCCCAAGCTGACAATGAGCGGATTTGCTGGCGATATTGTCGACAAAGGCGTATTCAACGACAATCATGCCGGTTCCGCCACGCGCCAACTCACGATAATGACGAACCAATCGCTCCGATACACTTCCGTCGGTATTACTCATACCGGTTGACTGCGGGGCCTTCACCACCCGGTTTTTGATTACCAGATTGCCGATTCGGCCCGGCTCAGACAGTTTTGGAAACATGTTATTCATTGTTTATCCCTTATGAAGAGGCTACATATATATTGTTTAAATGAGCAGTTCTCATCCCCTTGCATCCAACACATAAAACCAAAATCATTGGTTCGTTGTCATCTTGCGATGCATGTTATATCCATCAACCATTTAAAGTATTATATCAAAAGGCGTGCCTAATTATGAATATGTCTAATGCTATGTGTGGCAATGGATAACGGATTTCGATGGTTACGGTATCGCGTGGCGGCGTTCTATTGTGAAATGGTGGCGTTCTATTGTGAAATGGTTGGCCGGTCTATATATCTATGTAAACCGCAATAATTTATGTCATATTCAAGTTGACGATGATATAAAAAACCGGATCATCGGTTGATGATCCGGATTGTGATTTACAGAAAGAGTCAGGTCAATTCAGCGCGTTTTCTGTTCCGAGGGCAATTCTATTCGCCCGGCGATTTTGTCCAGCATATCCTTGGTTAAATCGGTCATGGAGTATTTCGGATTCCAGCCCCATTCTTCGCGTGCCGCGCTGTCATCGAGTGAATTCGGCCAGGAATCGGCAATCTCCTGCCGGATCGGATCGACCGCGTAATCGATCGCGAAATCCGGGATGTGCTTTTTAATTTCATCAGCCAATTGTGCCGGAGTGAAATTCATCGCGGTGATATTAAAGGCGTTGCGATGTTTCAGCCGCGACGGTTCCGCCTCCATTAATTGTATCATGGCGGTGATCGCGTCCGGCATATACATCATATCCAAATAGGTATCTTCCTGAAGATAACAGGTGTATTTTTTGTGCTTGAGAGCTTCAAAAAATATCTCCACGGCATAATCGGTGGTGCCGCCGCCCGGTTCGGTTTCATACGAGATCAGGCCGGGGAAGCGGACACCCCGGGTGTCAAGCCCGAAACGTTTGTGATAATAATCGCAGAGCAGTTCCCCGGTGACTTTCGTGACGCCGTACATGGTATCCGGCCGTTGAATGGTATCCTGGGGAGTTTTGTCCTTCGGTGTCGATAGTCCGAATGCGCCGATGGAGCTGGGAACGAACAGCGAGCAGTGATACTGCCTTGCGGCTTCGAGCATGTTATACAATCCGTTGACATTCACCATCCAGGCCTGATTGGGTTTGGCCTCTCCGACCGCCGACAGAATCGCCGCGAGATGATAAATGGTATCGACTTGATATATTTGCATGACGCGTGTTATATGATGCGGGTCGAGACAGTCGAGAAATTCGAACGGCCCCTGATCTCGCAGGTCGACATCGGTGGGCATCCTGATATCGGTGGCGATCACGTTTTCTTTGCCGTAACGATCCCTCAGAGTCATGGTCAATTCCGAGCCGATCTGTCCGATGGCGCCGGTTATCAATATTTTTTCCATTGCATACCTCTATGTCACAGTCCGAATCTTTGTGTTTTTCAAACCGGCTCAATATACGTTGTCGCCTTGAAATGAGCAAGAAAAGAGAACATGCCACTCGTTATACTGCCAGCTCGATTCCGACCGGACAGTGATCCGATCCCATGATATCAGGCATGATAAACGCATTCTTGATACTTTTTTCAAGTCCGTCGCTGACGAAGAAATAGTCAATCCGCCAGCCGATGTTTCGGTCACGGGCGCGGGTTTTCATGTCCCACCAGCTATATTGCTCGGGCTTTTGATTGAACATGCGAAGGGTGTCGAGATAGCCTTTTTGCAGTAGTTTGTCGATCCAGGCGCGTTCTTCGGGAAGGAAACCGGATGTTTTTTCATTTTCTTTGGGGTGGGCCAAATCGATTTCCTTGTGAGCGGTGTTAACGTCGCCGCAGACGATTATTTCGGCGCCGTTTTTTCGTCGCTTTTCGATATATTTCAGGAAGGCGTCATAAAACGCCATTTTATACGCGAGGCGTTCTTTCGATGCCTTGCCGTTGGGGAAGTAAATATTGCACAGGATGAATTTCTCATACTCGGCGATTATCGTTCGGCCTTCACTGTCGAATTCGTCGATGCCGAAACCGTGTTTGACGACGGACGGTTTTTCTTTGGTATACAACCCGACGCCGCTGTATCCCTTGCGCTCGGCGGCGGTGAAATAGGTATGATATCCGTCGATTTCCCGGAGGTCTTTGGGAACCTGTTCTTCCTGAGCTTTGGTTTCCTGCACGCAGAGAATATCCGGTTTTTGTTCATGAAACCAGTTAAAT
>CAZVNK010000075.1:0-9894 GCA_964628115.1 uncultured Ignavibacteriaceae bacterium
CATTGCGGCCAAAGCCAGAAAGGCGATAATAATCCCCCAGTCCAGCGGTTGCATGACATCCGACGCGAACGACCAGAGGCCATTGACGAAAATCCGAAGCAGGGCCACCAGTCCGGCGGCTTTGGAGCCGACCGACAGGAAGGCGGTAATCGGCGTCGGCGCGCCCTGGTACACGTCGGGCGCCCACAAATGAAACGGCACCAGCGCCAGTTTGAAGCCGATTCCGGCGATAATCATCACCATTGCGAGGATGAGTCCGGGGCCGATTTTCCCGAATTTCAAAAAGAGAAGCGCCAGATTTATTTTCATCGTGAGAATGTCGGTGGTTCCGGTCAGACCGTACAACAGTGACAATCCGTAGAGCAGAATGGCCGATGAGAACGCGCCGACCACGAAATACTTCAGGCCGGCCTCGACCGACAGTTTTTCGTCTTTGTAAAATGCCGCCAGTACGAACAGCGGGATGGTAGTCAATTCCAGACCGATATACAATGAAATCAACTCGGACGACGACGCCAGAAACATCATCCCCACCGTGGAGAACATAATCAAACCGTAGTACTCGCCCCGGTGGTTTTTAATGCGTTCGGAGGTGATGTCAAACGACGAACCGACCGCCATAAAGGCCGATCCGAGGAAAATGACCTTGAAGAAAACCGCCAGCGTGTCGGACTGGAACATGTTGTTGAACGAGATGCCGCCCCGGAAGAAATACAGCAGGATGCCGGTGACGGCGATTCCGGCCATGGTCATATAACCGATGGTCTGCGGACTTTTGCGTTTCGCTCCCAGATCGGAGAGAATAACGACGATCGCCCAGCAAAAGAGGAATATTTCCGGAATGATTATGCGAAGATTATAGTCCGGCATCACTCATACACCTACCGCGCCATCAGGTTAACGAGGTTTTCCAGCGTCGCCCGCATCATATCGGACAGCGGCCCGGGATAAACCCCGATGATAATGGTTAAAATTCCCAGCGGCGAAACCATTAAAATTTCTCTGAGATTTATTTCTTTCAATCCGCCCCATTTGGCCATGTCGAATTCGCCGAGAAACATGCGTTGCACCATGCGAAGCATGTAGCCCGCGGTCAGCACCACGCCGAGGACGGCGATCGCGGTGATAATCTTGAAGCTGGAGAAGGCGCCGATGAAGACCATGAATTCGGAGACGAATCCCGACATACCCGGCAAACCGAGTGCGGCCATCGAAAACAGCACCATCAAACCGGTGTATACCGGGAGCTTGACACCCAATCCGCCGAAGGCGGCGATCTCACGGGTGTGCGCCCGGTCATACAGCACGCCGACCAAAAGGAAGAGGGCGCCGGTGATTAAACCGTGGCTGATCATCTGGAACATGCACCCGGCAAGAGCGGTCACCGATCCCCAGGCTCCCAGCGCGAGCATGCAGTAGCCCATATGCGAAACCGATGAGTACGCGACCAGTTTTTTCAAATCTTTCTGCGCCATCGACACCAGCGCACCGTAGATAATCGCGATCAGTCCGAGAATCGCTATCGGCGTGGCGAAGTAGCGGGTGGCTTCGGGAAACATCGGCCAGGAAATCCTGAGCATACCGTAGGTTCCCATCTTAAGCAAAACACCGGCCAGAATAACCGAAACCGCCGTCGGCGCTTCCACGTGCGCATCGGGCAACCATGTATGGAACGGCCAAACCGGCCCTTTGATCGCGAAGGCGACGAAGAGAAACGCGAAGCACATCAGTTGTAAGGAATGTCCCAGCGACGGTGCGGTCTGAATCAATGTCAGCATATTCAGCGTATGCGGCTCGCTGGTGAAATACAGCACCAGAATCGAGACCAGCATGAATATCGATCCAAAGAGCGTGTAGAGAAAGAACTTGATCGCGGCGTATTCCTTGCGGGGCCCGCCCCAGACACCGATGAGAAAATACATCGGCACCAGCATGACTTCCCAGAAAATATAAAAGAGGAAGAAATCGAGGGCGCAGAAAACGCCCATCATGCCGGTTTCCAACAGCAGGAAAAAGGCGAAATACTCTTTGACGCGTTTGACGATATTAAACGATGCGATGATCGAGATAAAACTCAAAAGCCCGGTCAGCGCCAACAACGGCACCGAAATACCGTCGGCGCCGAGAAAATACTGCGCGTTGATCACGCTAATCCACTTGAACGGTCCCTCGACATAGACCATGTCCGCAGATCCCGAATAATTAAAAAAGTAATCATAGGTCAGGACGAAAGAGATAATCATCGGAACGAAGGAGAAAATCGACGCCATCCAGCGGATCAGGTTGAAGTTATTCTTCGGTAACAGAAGAACCACCAGGAATCCGGCAAGCGGAATAAATATTAACGAACTTAATACGTAGTCATACATGGCCTACTCTATCCTCCTAACCTTCAATATTCGGTTCCGCATCGACCCGGTCGGAACGGGTCATTTTTACCAGGACGCTTAACAGGGCCACAATCACCAGCCCGATCAGATAGAAATAAAATCCGATTGAGGTCACTCTATATAAAATAATACCAATCGCGGCGGCCATGATAATCAGCGTATAGAACTGAAGCGAGCCGCTTTGAATGAACTTGACTGCCCAGGAACCGGCCATACAGAGATATCCGAGGCCGTTGACGATACCGTCGATGATGTATTTGTCGAACCACATCTTGAGATCCGCCCACTTGACGGTGAGCCAGCCCATCAGGTTGACCATGCCGTCGATAACATTGGCATCGAACCACCAGAGCAGTTTGGTGGAGCCCAAAAGCGGTTTGATGATGGCGGCGTCGTAAATTTCATCGATGTACCATTTATTGAACGAAATTTTATACAGCAGTTTGAAACGTTCCGCAACCGCATCGGCGGAGATCGCTTTCTTGTAGTACATCAGATACGCCAGGCCGATACCGGAAACCGCGACGATGGTCGAGACGATCATCAGGATATAATTCGGGCCGGCATGATGCACTTCGTCGTGGTAGACGAACGACGAGAAACCATGATGCAACCAGGGCAGTCCGACCCATCCGGCGAAGATCGCCAGAAACGCCAGCACGGTCAGCGGCCCGGTCATGGTCTTGGGCGACTCGTGGGCGTGATCGAAACGCTCCTTGTCGCGCGGCTCGCCGGTGAAGGTCAAAAAACAGAGGCGGAACATGTAAAACGCGGTCAAGAACGCGATCCACAACGTCACGACCATGAAGAAGGGATGCGCGGTGGTGGCCGCCACGATTTCATCCTTCGACCAAAATCCCGACAGCGGGAAAATCCCTGCAATCGACAGCGAGGCGATGAAGAAGGTAATCGTGGTGGCTTTCATCTTGCGGGACAGTCCGCCCATGAAATTGATATCGTTGGTGTGCACGGCGTGAATCACCGAACCGGCGCCGAGGAACAACAGGGCCTTGAAAAAGGCATGCGTCATCAGGTGAAACGTTCCGGCGACGTAGCCGGCGGTGTGATGTCCGTGCGCGAGATCGACGCCGTACAGTCCCAGCGCCATAATCATATATCCGAGCTGGCTGACGGTTGAGTACGCCAGCACGCGTTTGATGTCGTTTTGTGTTAAAGCAATGGTGGCGGCCATGAAAGACGTGATCAAGCCGATCGAGGCGATAACCATCGAGGCGGTCGCCGATCCGGCAAACAGTGTCATGCCGCGCGCAACCAGATAGACACCGGCCGCGACCATAGTGGCGGCGTGAATCAGCGCGGAAACCGGGGTCGGGCCCTCCATCGCGTCCGGAAGCCAGACGTGCAGGGGGAATTGCGCCGATTTACCGACCGCACCGCAGAAAATAAAGATGCCCGCCGCCGCGAGCAGGCCGCCGGAGAGCGCGACGGAATTGACTCGCGCGACCACCTCCTGATAATTCAGAGAGCCGAGATAGCTGGTCAGGCCGACCAGTTCCCAGAAGATGAATATCATGAAGAAGTTGTTGGCGATCACCAGTCCCAGCATGGAGAAGGTAAACAGACAGAGATACGAGAAGTACCGACTCCAACGCGGGTCATTGTGCATGTACCCCAGCGAGTAAATATGTACGCAACTGCTGACGATGGTCACGACCAGTAGCATGACCGCGGTCAGGCCGTCGATCCACATCCCCAGTTCCAGCGTTATGGTGGGATGTTCGAGGAACGGCATCGACAATTCCAGCGGCTGGCCGTGGCGTCCCAGCATGGCGATCAGCACGAACACGGAATGAACGAACGCCATCAGGACCATCGAGATCGCGATTCCGGCTGACAGTTTTTCTTTCCAGCGCGTGAAAAAGACGATCACGGCAAACGCGATCAGCGGATAAAACGGTATAAAATACGCATGCTCCAGCATATCACCACTTCATAATATTGAGATGGTCAACGTCAATCCCCCGCCAGTTGCGATACAGCAGAAGGACTATGGCCAGGCCGACCACCGCTTCGGCGGCGGCGACCACCACGACAAACAGGGCAAAGATTTGACCGATCAGATTGTCGGGTCCGATAAATTTATTGAATACCACCAGGTTAATATTGGCGGCGTTAAACATCAATTCCAGAGACATTAAAATACCGACCGCGTTGCGACGGGTCAGGACGCCGAATACGCCGATGGCGAACAGAATCGCCGCGAGTGCCAGATACTGCAACATTATGACCGCTCCTCCCGGGCCAGAACGATGGCCCCGATCAGAGCCGCCAGCATGACGATCGACACGACTTCAAACGGCAGGACATAATCGGTCATCAGCAGTTTACCGATGGTCAGAATGTTGTTGTCGGGTAGTGGCATATCGATACCGTTCCAGTACGTGTTGTAGAGTGATCCGATACTGACCAGCAGAAAGAGAAAGCAGATGAAAATGGCAACGGTCACCTGTTCATTGCTTTGGACGATTTTCCGTGATGCCAGTTGTGAGGTCAGCATAATGGCGAAAATAATCAAAATCGAAACGGCCCCGACATAAATCAGCACCTGTGCCACCGCCAGAAATTCGGCTTCAAGCAGAATATACAATCCGGCGACGGAAAACAGGGTCAGGATCAAAAAGAGCGCCGAGTGAAAAACATTTTTCAGGGTCACCACGCACAGCGCGGAGGCGATGATCACAAAGGCGAGCAGATAAAACAACGGATTGGCGGACACATCGCCGATGAAATTCGCTACCATTTCCATTACTTCTGATCCTCCGCCGGTTGATCCGGGCTTTGGTCTTCAGGCTTCTTCTCCGGTTCGCTCGCGGGCGCGGATTCGGCCGGCTTGTTTTCCGGCGGATTCGCCTCGGTCGGTTGCGATTCGGCCGGTTTGGCGTCATCGGCCGGTTTATCCCCGGCTGTTTTCGCCTCGGGTTTGGGTGCCGGCTTGGCGGCCGGTTTCTTGCGAACCGGTTTTTCGTACGGAACGTCGCGTCCCATTTCCTGCAGTTTATCCTTATGCCAGATCAAACTTTCTTTATCTTCGGTGGCGAACTCATACATGGTCGCCATTTTGATCGCCGCGAAATTACAGGTTTCCTCGCACATACCGCAGAAGCAACAGATGGTGTTGTCGACGATGAAATCGGTCAGTGTGCGTTTGCCCTTCTCGCCTTTTTCGAACTCGATCGTGATGGCGCTGGACGGGCAGGCGCGCATACACAGCATGCAGACGGTGCAATTCAATTCGCCGGTTTCCTGATCGGTAAGCAGGACGACAATACCGCGCGAACGCTCCGGCATCTCCCATCGCTGGGTGGGGTACTGGACGGTGACGTTGCGGCGGAACAAGTGCTTGCCGACCGTTATCAGTCCGATGATCAGATTCTTTATGCCGTCGATGAATGTTTTCACCAGTTAAACCACCCCGAGTATTTCATCACCGCCGCCAGAATCAAATTGACAAAGGCTATCGGGATCAACATTTTCCACGCGAATTCCATCAACTGATCGACCCGCAAACGCGGAAAGGTCCAGCGGAACATCATCAATACGAATACCAGAAACATCGTTTTGCCCAAAAACCACATCCACGAAGGCAACAGCGGCCCCTGCCAACCGCCCAGAAAGAGTGTCGCGCCGATCGCCGAGACCGTGAACAAATTGACGAATTCCGCCAGGAAAAACATGGCGAATTTCATTCCGGAGTACTCGGTGTTAAAACCGGCTACCAGCTCCTGCTCCGCTTCGGGCAGATCGAACGGGGTGCGGTTGGTTTCGGCGGTTCCGGCAATGATATATATGATGAAGGCAATCGGACCGAAAGGCAGGCGGAAAAGATACCATTGATATATTTTCGCCTGTGATTGCACGATGTCGACCATGGAAAGCGACCCGACGAAGAGAATCACCGAACAAATGGCGATTACCATCGGGATTTCATAACTGACCACCTGGGCGGCGGAACGCATGCCGCCGAGCAGGGAGTATTTGTTGTTCGAGCCCCATCCCGCCATCAGCATGCCGATGACGGTGAAACTGGTAATGGCAACCACATAGAGTATACCGACGTTCAAATCGGAGACGATCAAACCGTCGCCGAACGGCATCACGATATAGGCCATGAAGGCCGCGACAAAGACCACCACCGGCGACCAGAAATAGACGGGGCGGTCGACCAGGGTCGGTCTGATATCTTCCTTTTGCAGTAGTTTGATGGCATCCGCGACAGTCTGCCGCCAGCCGTGCCAGCCGGTCCGCATCGGGCCGGGGCGTTGCTGAACATGAGCTGAGACTTTCCGTTCCAGCCAAACCAGAAAGAGCGCCACCAGGGCCAGAAATCCGAATACGATCACCCCGGCGGCTATCAAGGCGATGATATCGACCCAGACTTCCGGGAGGCCGGTCGATGCCAGCAGTTCATACAGATATTTGAAGATTCCCACCAGTTCCATTATCTGTCCACATCCGGCATAATGATGTCCATCGATGCCATGATCGCGACCAGGTCGGCGATTTTGTGACCGACGCAGATCACCGGCATTGCCTGCAGTTGATTATATGATCCGCCGCGCATCTTGACACGAAGCGGTTTTTTCTCTTTTTCCGACGCCTGAATATAAATCCCCATTTCGCCGCGTGAATTTTCGATTCGGCTGTACACCTCGCCCGCCGCCGGTTTGAAATTCATCTTGTTGAATTTGCCGCGTATCTCCCCCTCGGGGATTTGGGAGATGGCCTGCTGGACGATTTTGGTCGATTCGCGCATTTCCTGAATGCGGATCAGATACCGATCGTAGCAGTCGCCGACTTCACGGGTGGGGATATCAAAATCAAAACGGTCATAAATCGAATAGGGATCATCGCGACGCAGATCGTGCTTTACCCCGGAGGCTCGCAGGGCCGGCCCGGAGACGGCGTAAGCAATTGCGTCGTCGGGTTTTAAAATGCCGACGTTTTTATTGCGGGCGATGAAAATCGGATTTTCGGTCAGGACTTTTTCGTAGTCGTCGATCTTGGAGTTGAACGTGTCGAGGAATTCCCGGCATTTCGGAATGAATTGCGCCGGGATGTCTTTGGAAACTCCAGCCGGCCTGATATAGTTAAACGTCAACCGCTGGCCGCAAGTCATTTCGAACAGGTCGAGAATGGCCTCGCGTTCGCGGAATGCATACAAAAACGGCGTCAGGGCACCCAGATCGAGCGCGGTAGTACCCAACCAGATCAAATGGCTGGCGATACGATTCAGCTCCAGCATGATAACGCGCAGGTATTCGGCGCGTTCGGGGACTTCGATCCCCGCCAGTTTTTCGGTCGCCAGTGAAAAGGCCATGTTGCATGACATGGCAGTACAATATTCAAAACGGTCCGTGACCGGAATAATCTGTTCGTAGGTGCGGTTTTCGCAAATTTTCTCAAGGGCGCGATGCAGGTAACCGATCACCGGGGTGACATGAGTAATCACCTCGCCCTCCATCTTCAACACAAACCGGCAGACACCGTGGGTCGACGGATGGTGGGGGCCGACGTTAAGGGTGAATTCCTTGGTATGCAATCCCTGCGTTTCGTTCACTTTTCGGGCATCCTCTTAAAATCGGGAGCATCCCAGTCCTTGCGCATGGGGTGGCCCTGATCCCAGTTATCGGGGAGTAAAAAGCGGGTCAGGTTGCCGTGATTTTTGACATTGATCCCGTACAGCTCCCACACTTCGCGTTCATGCCAGTTGGCTCCCGGCCAGACCGACTGCACGGATTCGATCTCCGCGCCGTCATAGGCCAGAACGACTTTGTAATCGAAACGGATTTTAGTCTGCACCGACGCCACGGTATAGACGACTTCAAAATGTTCACCGGTATCGACACCTCTGATACAACTGAGCCAGTCCATGTGCAGTTTGGGATCGTCCTTGATGGCGCGGGAGAAATCCAGAAGGTCATCGACCTTGATTAAAAAGAAAGGCTCGGCCCGTCCGGTATCCAGAACCTGGACTTTGTCCTTGAACGTATCCTGTATATATGTCACCAACTCGTCGCGGTTCATCACTGAGTCAGCTCCAGTCATTCATTTTCAAACGTTTCACTTTTTTCTGCAAGGCCAAGCACCCCTCCAACAGCGATTCCGGTCGGGGCGGGCATCCCGGGATATAAATATCCACCGGGACGATATGATCGATACCCTTCTCGACGGCGTAGCTGTCATAGTAAAACGGGCCGCCCCCGACCGTGCATCCGCCCATTGCGATAACGTAGCGCGGCTCGGCCATCTGATCGTAGAGCAGTCGCAGTCGCGGAGCCATCTTCTTGGTAATGGTGCCGGCGGTGATAATCAGATCGGACTGACGGGGCGAGGCGCGGAAAATCATACCGAGGCGGTCGAAATCGTAACGCGACGCACCGGTTGCCATCAATTCGATGGCGCAACACGCGGTGCCGAACAGCAAATACCACAGCGAACTGGCCTGCGACTGGCTGAACACGTAATCCAGCGAGGTGGTAACGAAACTGCCACCGGGAATTTTCTCCAGGTAAACCGGGACCTTTTTGATTATACCCATTTCAGCACCCCCTTCTTCCATGCGTACACCAGGCCGACCACCAGAATGGCAATGAAAATTACCATCTCAATCAGGGCAAACAGCCCCAGTTGATTGAAGGCCACCGCCCAGGGAAACAGGAACACCACTTCGACGTCGAAGATGACAAACAGCAGACCGAAAATATAAAAACGGTTGTTGAACTGCACCCAGGAATCGCCGAACGGCATTTCGCCGCATTCATACGTCTGGTTTTTCTCTTTATAGGGATTCGAAGGGCGAATCAGGCGTGCGGTGAAAAAGGTCACCAGAACCAACCCGATACCCAGAAGGAGGAAAATCAAGACTGCCGCATAGGAAGCCATTTATCTGCACCTCACTGCTGTCTACAAGTTTGTGACATAAATCACAAAATAATTGCTTAAGAAACGCCCTTTTAACGATTTGTCAAGTCCTTTATAAAAATAATTTGACATCTTTCGAAAACGGGTGCACTCCCCCCCGTCGTTTTGATGCAAGTGTTTTTCATAAAACAACTTGAGCCAAAATCACTACCTGTATATACAATTAAAACGGAACTGTCAAGAATTGCCGGAAAAATAGCAAAAAAAATCCCGGCCTCAGCCGGGATTGAGAACTTATGCGTATCGGTTTTTAACGCGTAAGAAACGGACTGCTCATCAACGCCGACGGCATCTCGTCGTAAACGATAAACAGGTCGGCACTCACAAAGGTGCTGAACTCACTGATCAGGCTGGAACCTTCTGTATAATTGGGGCCGAACACCTGCTCCTGAGAAAGGTCGGCATAGAAATCGGTGGAATCGGCGGGTTTGTATTCGCGATATTTAAGCGCGAATTCCACGTCCTTGTCGCCACCACCGATAATGCATCCCAGCATGGTTTCGGTCAGTTCACCTTCGGGATCGGAATACCAACTCATGCGGTAGGCGAAATCGGATTCATC
>CAZVNK010000076.1:0-7229 GCA_964628115.1 uncultured Ignavibacteriaceae bacterium
CCATCGCCGAGGAACGAAAGCCGGGACTGGAGGGACACGTCCGGGGAATGATCGGAAGACTGCAACCGCAACCCGACGAGGAATCACAATAGTTTGAAATAGGGGACCATGCTATGAAAAAGAAAACAGACGTAACTCGACGCGGCTTTCTCACGACCGCCGCCACCGGGCTGGTCACCGCCGGGCTGGCGGGACTTGTACCGGGCAAACTTCTGGCCGACGATAAAACCAAAACCACGGACACGGCCAGGAAGAATATCATCACGCGCAAACTCGGCAAAACCGATCTGGTCCTGCCGATTGTCAGCATGGGAGCGATCAACGCCACTTTCCCCGGATTGGTCGAGGCCGCTTATGAAGCGGGGATTCGGCATATCGACACCGCCGCCGGCTATCAGTACGGACGCAACGAACAGATGATCGGGACAACGATCGCAAAAATGAACGTCCGCGACAAATTCACGATCGGTACCAAAGTATATCTGGGCGGTCGCCGCGATGCAAGTCGCGAAGAAATCAAATCCAAATTCCGCAAAACATTCGAGGGGAGCCTGAAGCGACTCAAGATGGATTATGTCGACATACTTTATCTGCACGATGCACAAAGCGCGGCCGATCCCCGGAATCCTGCGACGATGGAAATTCTGACTGAAATGAAAGAAGAGAAAAAGACGCGCTATATCGGTATCGCCACGCATACTCAAATTCCGGATATCATCGCGAATACGATCAAGGCGGGTATCTACGACGTCCTGCTGGTTTCCATGAATCTGACTATGGGTGAGGACGACGAGTGGCTCACTCAGATTAAAAGCGCCGGCGACGCCGGGATCGGCATTATCGCCATGAAAACCATGGCCGGTGGAAGTCGCTGGCCGAATGACGATTCGCGCCGTCAGTACAGCACCACCACCATCGCCAAAGCATCACTGAAATGGGTGATGCGTCATGAACACGTCGCCACGTGCATCCCCGGATTCGCCACCTACCAGGAACTCGAAGAGGATGTCTCGGTCGCCTACGATCTGGAACTGACCGACGATGAGAAAAATCTCCTGTCCGACAACAACGTCACTTACGGTCTCGGCTTTTGCAAACAGTGCCGAACCTGTCTGGCCAGTTGCCCGGACGACGTCGATATTCCGAAACTGATGCGAACGCACATGTACGCCGCGCAGTACGGCAATCTCATGCAGGCCCGCGCCACACTGGATGAAATCCCGAAACGATACGGACTTGACAACTGCCTCTCCTGCGACACCTGCGCCGCCCACTGCGCCAACACGGTCGATATCGACCGCCGCATACGCGAGTTGAAATCGATGTACGCATAAACGAAGCAACCTGCCGACGTCGGCATACCGCCAATATTTATGTTCCGTCGGGTCTTGGTCATGGCAACGCCATGAGTGTGACCCGACGGTCTTCTTTCATGCAAAGATTCGCAGGGTCACACGCTCGTTTTTACTTCGCACAAGACCCTGCAAAACGATACATCATAAGTCACCGACAGTCGTAGGGCAGTGATCCAAGTCCGCCGTGGCGGACGAAGTGATCCTGCCATTCTTTCTTATTGCACAATATGGGCGATCGAGATTGCTTCGCTTCGCTCGCAATGACGTCATTGGGGCGTTTTTATCACACCTTCCCACCGCATGCGGCAAGACACCAAGTCGTAGGGCAGTGATCCAAGTCCGCCGTGGCGGACGATGTGATCCTGCCGGCCTTTAATGATTGTAGATATATCTCATGCTTTTGGAGATTGCCCTTCGTTCCTCAGGATCTTCGACCGCGTCGTTCTCGATAAATCTCGAACTCCTCGCAATGACTTTCTCAACATGCTCCAAACAGCGGAGCACCGAGGCGATCATGATAAGTTTCCCGTTGTGTTTGACTTTTCAAACGGCTATTGTGTAAAATTGTGGGATTACTTAAACGAAAACAGGCTTTGCGTGTCTAAAGGAATAGCACATGGATAAATTTGTAATTACCGGCGGTCGCAAACTGAGCGGCTCACTGACGGTTGAAGGCTCAAAAAATGCGGCGCTTCCGATAATAGCCGGGGCGCTTTTGATCGCCGAGGGCGAGACGATTATCGAAAATGTCCCGCCCCTGATGGATATTTTCACCATCATCGAATTGATCGAGCATCTGGGCGGAAAAATATCCTACGATCGGAAAACGATGGCGATGAAAATCGACAGCTCCGGTATTCATGACAATACCGCGCCGTACGATCTGGTGCGTAAAATGCGCGCGTCGTTTCTGGTCATGGGGCCGCTTCTCAGCCGTCTCGGCGAGGCCCGCGTTTCGCTTCCGGGAGGATGTTCGCTGGGCGCGCGTCCGGTGGATTATCATATCAAGGGATTCCGGGCGCTGGGCGCGGAATTGTCGGAGGATGCCGGTTTTATTATCGCCAGGGGTAAACCGCTGAAAGGCGCAACGGTTATTTTCGACCGCCCTTCGCATACCGGGACAGAAAATCTCATGTTCGCCGCGGTGATGGCCCAGGGCGAGACCAAAATCGTCAATGCGGCCTGTGATCCCGAGGTGGTCGACGTGGCCAATTTTCTTAACTCTGCCGGGGCCAAAATCTCCGGGGCCGGGACCTCGACCATTCATATATCCGGGGTGTCGGCGCTGAAACCGGTCAATTACCGGGTCTCCGGGGATCGTCTGGTCGCCGGAACCTACATGTGCGGAGCCGCCATCACGGGCGGGAAAATCGAACTCGACGGAATAAATCCGTCACATTTGACCCTGGTGTCAAGAAAACTGTATGAAATGGGTTGCGAGCTTCAGGAACAGCCGAACGGCGTTATTATCAAGGGCCCCAAGCGTTTGGGGCCGGTAAAGGTGGTCACCTACCCCTTTCCCGGTTTCCCCACCGACCTTCAGGCCTGTATAATGGCCCTGGCTTGCGTTTCTTCGGGAACAAGTAGTATAAAAGAGACTGTTTTTGAAGATAGATTCAACCATACGATGGAGTTGCGTCGTTTGGGAGCCGATGTGACCGTGACCTCGGATGAGGCCATTGTCAACGGCGTGGAAAAGCTGAAAGGAACCTCGGTTATGTCCTCCGATATCCGTGCGGGGGCCGGACTGGTGCTGGCATGTTTGGCGGCCAGAGGCGAAAGCGAAGTTTTGCGCGTATATCATATAGATCGCGGCTATTATCGCCTGGAAGAAAAACTTTTGGCACTGGGAGCCGATATAAAGAGGGAGACGCAATAGAAAGAGTTCTAATGAGATAATACGAATTGAAAACGACGGGTATATATCATGAATAAGAATACCATATTAATCCTCTTTATTTTTCTCATGGTCGCGATCACGGGAGCGGCCCAGGAAACATATTTCGGCAAAAACAAGGTCCATTACGAGAAGTTTAAGTGGCAATATATTCAAACCCGCCATTTCGATATTTATTTCTATGATCAGCGTTATTCGGTGGCGAAATACGCCGCCGACGTTCTCGAAGACGCCATGGTCATTATCACCGATCAGCTAAGTTACCGGGTTCACGAACGCATTCCCGTATTTCTGTATAATGCCCGCAACGATTTTCAGCAGACCAATATCGTTTCATCGCTTCTCGGTGAAGGCGTCGGCGGTTTCACGGAGACGGCCAAAAACCGGGTCGTGGTCTATCTTGAGGGATCGGTGGAGGATTTTCGACACGTTTTACATCATGAATTGACTCACGCCGTCACTTTTGACATGCTCTACGGCAATCTGTTCACGTCCATTCTGTCGCGCCAACGGCTGTTTAACATGCCGCTCTGGTTCGCGGAGGGTTACGCCGAATTCAGTTCGCGTTTCGGCTGGCATTATAACGCCGACATGATTGTCCGCGACGCCACCATCAACGGATATCTGGCGCCCCCCGATTATATCTATGGCGGCATGGAATATTATCAGGGTTTTGCCATGGTTCGCTATATTGCGGATACGTACGGCGTCGATAAAATCGGCGAATTGCTGGCCAAGGGAAAAGTGCATCTCACCATGAACAAGGCCATGAAATCGGCGATCGGAGTCACCATGGAGGAATTCTGGGAGGATTTCTCGCTTGAAATGAAACGTCGCTACTGGCCGGAAATAAACGAACGCAAACAACCGGATGAGGTCGCCAAAGCGCTGACCGAACATGAGAAGGATGCGTCCAATTACAACGCCAAGCCGGTCTTCTCTCCCAAAGGCGACCGCCTGGCCATATTTACCGATCGATCCGACTATAATGAAATTTACATGATCTCCGCCATCGACGGCAAGGAAATCGACAAACTGGTCGAAGCCCAGCGCTCCGGCGACGTTGAAACGGTGTATTCCTATTATTCCAGTATCGGCTTCTCGCCCGACGGCGAAAAAATCGTGTTCGTGTCCAAATCGAAAGGCGAAGATGCACTATGTTTCCTGACACTGAACAACAAGGACATCTACCTTCGCAAATTTTTCGGCTATCACAGTATCCTGCATCCGACCTGGTCGCCCGACGGTACCAAGATTGCCTTCTCGGCGCTGGTCGGTTCTCGACGAGATATTGTAATATACGATTTGGCGGCCGACACGACCTATCACGTCATGGATGATCGATACGACGACGTCGAACCGTCATGGTACCCCGATTCCAAACGACTGGCGTTTTCATCGGATCGACCGCACCCCGATAACGCCCTGATCCTGGCCAATCTGGACAAGAAACATGACGGCGTCGATTATAGAACCATATACATGCCCGAAGATTTCGGTAATTACGCCGTCTTCACGGCCGATATTACGACCGGTGTCATCACCCCGGTCCCGTGCGGCCCGGGCCAGTGTCATGAACCGATGGTGTCTCCCGACGGCGCGAAGATCTGTTTCGTGTCGAATCGCAACGGCATCAACAATCTGTATATTTCTTTTCTCGATTCCTCCGCCACCTTCGCCATCACCGATTTGCTGACCGGAGCGCAATCACCGACCTGGTCGCCGGACGGCATGCAAATAGCCTTTTCATCTTTTCACAAGGGCGGTTATGACGTCTTTCTGATGAAAGACATCCAACCCGCCGGCAGTAACGGAGTACTGGATCCGACCGGTTATGCCAAAGGTGAGTACGGCCAACCGCTGACTCCTGAGGGAGAACTGCCGGAATACGTCGAAGAAACAGAAATCGACGATGGCATACCGGACGTAGACGACGGGCGATCGGCACTGGCGACACATACCAAAGACAGTGATTCGCTGGATATCGTGTCGGATACCACGGCGGTCTCGACTCCGACCGATGACACGGAGCAAGCGATTGATACGGGTCCCGATTCGACCCGTATCGAAGACGGCGAATTCGTGTTCGTCTCCCCCGATGAATCGACCGATCCGCTGGACAGCCTGTTCGAGGACGTCTCCGACAGCACGTACGGGATCGGAGGAAGTTTCCGCACTCCCGAACAGGCGGCGGTATTCGATTCCATCGCCGGAAGCAACACGCTTCCCAACGGAGAGTATATCGTACACGACTACAAGGCCCGGTTCACGCCGGATGTGATCAGTGGCGGATTTTCGTACGATACGTTTTTCGGTCTGCAGGGGCAATCCGCGTTCCTGTTTTCCGATTATCTGGGCGACCATCAAATCTACCTGTTGACCGATCTGGTCAACTCCTTCGATCAGGCCAATCTACAGGTGTTTTATTTTTACAATAGGATGCGAACCAATCTCGGGGTGGGTATTTTCCATACCAAAAATTATTATCTCGACTCGGATGACTATCTTTTCAGTGATCGGTTTTACGGGATTCAGTTTTATGCCTCTCATCCCTATTCCAAGTATTTTCGGGCCGAGGCCAGCCTGTCACAAACGTTCATCGACAGAAAATATCATGACGACGATGATTTTCGCGAAGGCCGTTCGTCAAAGGTCACCTATGGTACGTTCTCTCTGGTTCAGGACACTATTATCTGGGGTGTGACCGGTCCGCTGGACGGTCGTCGTTCCCGCTTCGATCTTTCCGGAGCATACGACTTGTTCAACTCCGACAATTCCATATCTTTCTACGCCACCGAATTCGACTATCGTCGGTACTGGCATATCAAGGGGCTGTTTTCGATCGCCTACCGCCTTTCGGCGGGAGCGTCATGGGGCGACAATCCCAAACGGTACTTCCTCGGAGGAACGACCAACTTCATCGGCAATACCGTTGTCGACGCGGAAGTGTACGACGTCGAAAATCTGTACTACGCCGACGTCATTACTCCGATGCGGGGATTCGAGTACTATGAATTATCCGGGACGAGATTTTTCGTTTCGAATTTCGAATTCCGCTACCCGTTCATCGATTATTTGAAAATGAATTTCCCCCTGCCGCTGACCATCGGGTACATCACCGGCGCGATTTTCTCGGATTTCGGTGCGGCCTGGGAAGGCAACGATTTCAAGGGAGCGACCTCCGAAGGCGATGACCCGCGCCTGCTTGATATCAAATCGTCATTCGGATTCGGCATTCGGGCCAACCTGGGGATATTCGTACTGCGATACGATCTGGCCTGGCGCACCGATTACAATACGGTGGCGCACAAACCCAAGTATTATTTCTCTCTCGGTGCCGACTTCTAAACAGACCATAAGCCATAAACGCAAGAACGGCAGGTTATACGACCTGCCGTTTTGCCAATTCGACCTTCCTGTTACGCAGAAATAACATAAAACCGTTTCAAACCATACCATCATATTTTTAGACGAAAATTCTCTTTTTCCTTGCACAATTCCCGCTCACATATTTGATTAGCCGTTACAGCTTGCCATGCGTCTGTGAATATATAAAAATGGACAAATCCTTATGGGATTGTCCGCTGTTAAGTGTGCGGAGAAAATACGTAAAACAAAAATAGCATTAGGAGGTCTTTCGTGAAGGTAAAAACTTTGTTGGTAACCGCGACACTTCTGTTGGCGATAGCATCGGTGCAGGCGGTTGAATGGACGGAACGTTCCGGGATCGGAATTCGCGGCCCGGTGTTCGCCCCCATGATGGAAGGCGATGACTTTGTCATGTTCAGCAGGACCAACGAACCGTTCATGATGGGATGGAACGGAACCGTCAACTTTAACTATGGATTCACCCCCAATCTCGTACTCAATTTCTCACTGAGTTATTTTAAGACGTACGATGATACCGTTGAGACCGAAGATCAGTCTTTTTCCATGAACATCTCCGACAATGCCTACACCGAACTCACCGGAACGCC
>CAZVNK010000076.1:7285-8278 GCA_964628115.1 uncultured Ignavibacteriaceae bacterium
GGCGGTGCGGGAATCGACATTTGGAACATTGAGAGTCGTGACGGAGAAAAATCTTACAATGTCACCGATCTGGCCGCCAAGTTCGGCGGTGGTTTGAATTTCTGGATTTCCGAGCGTTTCACGTTCGATGTTCAGGGCGTATTCAGCTATGCCGTCCTCAACATCAACTCCGACGTCCAGAACGATTTTTACGGACCGGGAGACTGGACGGAAATGAAACAGCGCCCGTTCCGCGCCTATTTCGAACCGTCGGTCGGCCTGACTTTCCATTTCGGCGGAGCACCGGATACCGATAAAGACGGAGTCAAGGATGAACTCGACCAGTGTCCGGGAACGCCGGAAAAGGCCATCGTCGATATCAACGGTTGTCCGCTTGACGGCGACGGCGACGGCGTTTTCGACGGGATCGACACCTGCGCCAACACTCCCGAAGGCGCCCTGGTCGATATGATGGGCTGTCCGCTCGACACCGACGGCGACGGAGTCTGGGACGGCATCGATCAATGCGATCAAACTCCGGCGGGAGTCAAGGTCGATATTCACGGTTGCCCGCTTGACGGTGACGGCGACGGTGTGCCGGATTATCTGGACAAGGAACTGGATACGCCGAAAGGCGCCGTGGTCGACAAGGACGGCGTGGCGGTGGATTCCGATTCCGACGGCGTCCCGGACGGTATCGACGAATGCCCCGACACACAGGCGGCCATTCCGGTCGATATCAAGGGATGTCCCATTGACGGCGACCAGGACGGCGTTGCCGACAGTGTCGATCAGTGTCTGGGAACCGGTTTGGGCGTGACAGTCGACGAGTACGGTTGTCCCTTCGTGGCCCGTATCACGACGAAGATTACGCTGAGCGATAATGTCAAGTACTCATCGGGATCGTTCGAACTCACGCCTGCCGGCAAAGCGGTGCTGGATACGATCGCGCTTTCGATGCTCGGCTATCCCGACACCAAAATCAAGATCAGCGGTTATGCCGATGCCAGCGGC
>CAZVNK010000076.1:8288-9829 GCA_964628115.1 uncultured Ignavibacteriaceae bacterium
ACCTGGTCGAACAGGGTGTTCCGACGGAACGCATGGAATCGGTCGGATATGGCGAAGACCCGCAGTATTTTGTCGCCGATAACGATACCCCGCAGGGTCGTCGCGCCAACCGTCGCGTTGAAATCGAATCTCTGCATGAAGAATAAATAGCCGTTTTTCCGGATCGAGATAACAAAAGGCCGAACGGATTGTCCGTTCGGCCTTGTTTTTACTCTCTATGTCGCCCGTATGGGAGATATGTCGATTCTTTAGTTATCGTCTGAAACCGCCTCCTCCTCTTCTGTCCCGGTCGCGGTCTTGTCGAGGACGAGCCTCGTCAATACGCAGGGTGCGGCCTTCGAATTCAGTGCCGTTTAATGCATCCATAGCGCTTTGCGCTTCATCGGAAGTCGACATTTCGACAAAGCCAAAGCCCCGTTCTTCGATGATGTTGGCGTTCTTCACTTCGCCATAGGTGGCAAACAGCTCCGCCAGTTTCTCGTTGGTTACCGAATACGTCAAATTGCCGACGTACAGTTTACTACCTTGCACCCATATCCTCCTTACTTCTGACCGCTCAGTCTAATAATGCGGGCGTGGCGACGAATGCATACATAATCCGATATCATCACCGCATACGACACTACCAAACGAGTGGAATGAAATGGGGGTTATTGAAAAACGTTAACTGAGTAATCTTAATCACCTACACATACAATGGACGGCCATCAATTGCAGATATCAATACCTGACCGCCGAATATCAATATATGACAAGCTATCGCCCATTGCCGTTTCTGTCAAGGAAAAAAGGCGACCGCGAGGTCATCATGCCTCTCGCGGTCGCCTGTAATGTCCGTATCAGGTTCCGATCAACGTTTTTTGCTTTCGGACTTCTCCTCTTTCCCGGCGTTGTTTTTACCGTCCTTCTTATCAGTATCCTGAGCCGAAGCCTTGTACTGCCGGGCCAGTTCATCCAGAGCCTTGTCAACGATATCGAAAACGCTGTCTTTGGTGAAACCGCCCCGCTTCAACTCCCTGCCGGCCGGTTTTCTCAACAGGATTTCAATACCCTCTTCAATCGTTGCAACCGGATAAATATGGAATTTGCCTTTCTCCACGGCTTCCACGACGTCTTCACGCAATTGAAGTTCGTTTACGTTTTGCACCGGTATCAGGACGCCCTGTTTGCCGGTCAACCGTTTCGCTTTGCAGACGTCATAGAACCCCTCCACCTTCTCATTGACACCGCCGATTGGTTGAATCTCGCCATACTGGTTAACCGACCCGGTGACCGCCAGCCCCTGG
The DNA here is from genome assembly GCA_964628115.1 of uncultured Ignavibacteriaceae bacterium. Lineage (GTDB taxonomy): Bacteria > Zixibacteria > MSB-5A5 > GN15 > PGXB01 > JAFGAL01. The sequence goes on from CAZVNK010000076.1 coordinate 9,575, forward strand.
TCGATCGGGATGTTGGATAGTGCCGATAGAATCGCATAAATTTCGGTTGACGATGCCGAGTCGCCGTCGACGCCGGAATAGGATTGTTCGAAACAGATCGATGCCGACATGATCAACGGTTTGGTTTTGGCGAATTTCCCTCGTAAAAATCCGGTCAAAACCAGAACGCCCTTGTTGTGAATCGGTGACCTGATCAGAAACTGTGGCACTCGCAGCCAGTGTGGGTGCGTCAAGTTTTGCACCGTTTGCATTGAG